>JAJZPJ010000028.1:0-2549 GCA_021811225.1 Pseudomonadota bacterium | reverse complement strand
CCTTGGTGATCTTCAGCTCCGCCTTCTGATAGGCCAGACGGCCCTCGATCATCGCGGTGGGATTGAAGTTCTCCGGGCCGCCGCGGCCATACGCGCCGGGTCCGGCCATTCCGGCCCGGGGACCGTCGCCGGTGCAGGGGCCGAAGCCCGGTCCGTAGCCGCCGCCCGGGTAAGCGTAGGCCGCTGCCGCCAGGCCCAGGGTGACTGCGACGGCTGCGGCGATTTTGTGCGTGCGTTTCATGGTGATTCTCCTTTGCGTTTTTTTGGGCCGACCTTCCGGTCGGTGAGAGAGGGAAGGAAGACCTTCGCCACGGCGATCATTTGAGCAGCGGCGTGTAAGCGCGGCATGTCGGGGGCGGGCAATTTTGTAGCGCACTGCGACGGCGCCGCGAGTCGACATAGTGCGTTACATTATTTTCTCCGCCGCCGCGAAGTAGCGTTTATAACTCGCCCATGGAAACGCCCGACCACATCCTGATCGTCGATGACGACGCCGAGATCCGCAAGCTGCTCGGCGACTATCTGCAGAAGAACGGCTTGAAGACCACCGCCGTGGCCGACGGCCGCGCCATGTGGCAGGCGCTGGAGGCGGGGCGGGTCGACCTGATCGTGCTCGACCTGATGCTGCCCGGCGACGACGGCCTGACCTTGTGCCGCAATCTGCGCGCCAGGTCGGAAATTCCGGTGCTGATGCTGACCGCGAGGGGCGACGAGACCGACCGCATCGTCGGCCTGGAGATGGGCGCCGACGACTACCTGCCCAAGCCCTTCAGCCCGCGCGAACTCCTGGCGCGGATCAAGGTGATCCTGCGGCGCTCGCGCAGCCTGCCCGACAACCTTCGTCCCGAGGATGCCCGGCTCCTGCGCTTTTCCGACTGGCTGCTCGACACCGCCCACCGCCATCTGGTCTCCGCCGCCGGCGTGGTGACGCCGCTGTCCGGTTCCGAATACCGGCTGCTGCGCATCTTCCTGAGCCATCCCAACCGGGTGCTGAACCGCGACCAGCTGGTCGATCTCACCCAGGGCCGGGAGGCCGATCCCCTGGATCGCAGCATCGACGTCCAGGTCAGCCGCCTGCGCCACCGTCTGGGCGACGACCCGCGCGACCCGCGCCTGATCAAGACGGTGCGCGGCGAGGGCTACGTGCTCTCGGTGCCGGTGACCGGGGAGGGCTGATCTTGCCGCGCTCCCTGTTCTGGCGTCTGACCCTGGTCCTCTGCGCCGGACTGATCGTCGCCCAGCTGCTCTCCGCCGCGATCAATCTGGCCGAGCGCGATCGCCTGCTGCTGCGCGCCAGCGGCATGCAGCCGGTTGCGCGCATCGCCGACATCGTCCGGCTGCTCGACTCGCTCAAGCTCGAAGAGCGGCGGCGCATCGTCGGCATCCTCAACACCCCGGCGCTGGTGGTCACGCTCGACCGCGCCCCGGTCGCCGAGCAGGCGGCGGGACCGCGGCTGGCGATGTTCGCCGCGATGCTGCACGCGGCGCTGGGCGACGATCGGCAGATCCGCGTCGCCCCGTCCCGGGCGCTGCCGTCGCTGCCGCCTGAATTCGATCGCGACCGCCACGAACGGATGATGGAACGGATGCTCGGCCGGCGCCCCGATCTGCCGGACAGGATGTTCTTCATGACCCAGGTCAGGCTCCAGGACGGCAGCTGGGTCACCTTCGACACCCGGGTGCCGAAGGCGGCGGCGAGCCTGCCCCTGCGGCTGTTTCTGACCCTCTTGGTGCTGCTGTTTACGGTGCTGCTCCTGTCCCTGGTCGCGGTGCGCTGGCTCACCCGGCCGCTGCACGTCCTGGCCGCGGCGGCCGACGAGCTGGGACGCGACATCAACCGGCCGCCCTTGCCCGAGGAAGGACCGCTGGAGGTGAAGCGGGCGGCCCAGGCCTTCAACAAGATGCAGGCGCGGCTCGTGCGCTTCATCGAGGACCGCACCCGGATGCTGGCGGCGATGTCCCACGACCTCAAGACCCCGATCACCCGGATGCGCCTGCGCGCCGAACTGCTGGAGGACGAGGAGGTGCGCGACCGCTTCGAGAAGGATCTGCTGGAAATGGAGGCGATGGTCAGCCAGACCCTGGACTTCATGAAGGGCCTGGACAAGCACCAGGCGCTCCAGCCGATCGACGTCATGGCGCTCCTGGAGAGCCTGCAATCCGACTACCAGGAGATGGGCCGGGAGGTCAGCATCGAGGGCGATGCGCAGCAGCCCTGCCTGGGCGTGCCCCAGTTGCTCAAGCGCTGCATCGCCAACCTGCTCGACAACGCCGTCAACTACGGCAAGCGCGCCCGGATCGTCGTCGAGGAGGGGCCGGCCGAACTGGTGATCCGGATTCGCGACGACGGTCCGGGGCTGCCGGAAGCCGAACTGGAGCGGGTGTTCGAGCCCTTCTATCGCGTCGAGGGCTCGCGCAGCCGGGAGACCGGCGGCACCGGCCTGGGCCTGGCCATCGCCCGCAACATCGCCCAGACCCTGGGCGGCGACCTGCACCTTGCGAACCGTCCGCAAGGCGGCCTGGAAGCCGTCCTCTGCCTGCCGCGGCGC
>JAJZPJ010000257.1 GCA_021811225.1 Pseudomonadota bacterium | reverse complement strand
GCGCCCGACGAGCGCGTGGTGTCCGACGTCATCCGCCTGAGGGGCGAGAAGGTGAGCTATCTGTCGCTGATGCTGGTGCAGAACCCGAAGCGGCGGCGCGGCGAGCTGCGGCGCGGTTGCCGCAAGCGTGCGGAGCTGCCGGCGTGACGCAGCACCTTCCCTTCCCCACGAGCCGGGTGGCCGTCGTCTCCATCACCCGCCACGGCATGGCATTGGCCGGCCGGGTGATCGCGGCCCTGCCCGGCGCCCGGCTGTTCGTGCCGGAAAAATTCCGCGCCGAAGCCGAGGCGACCGCAGCCGGCGCCGCCTCTTGCTATGCGGGAAAAACCGGCGACCAGATTCCCGCGCTCTTTGCTTCCTTCGACGGCATCGTCTGCATCGTCTCGCTCGGTGCCGTGGTGCGCCTGATCGCGCCGCACCTGAAGAACAAGGAAGCGGATCCCGGTATCGTCGTCATCGACGAAGCCGGGCGCTTCGTCATCCCCATGCTCTCCGGCCATCTCGGCGGCGCCAATGCGCTGGCGGGCTGTCTCGCCGAGGCGCTGGGCGCAACACCGGTACTGACCACGGCCTCCGACGCCCGGCAAACGCTGGCGGTGGACCTGCTCGGGCGCGAACTGGGCTGGACCTTCGAAGCCAGCCATGACGAAATCGTCCGCGCCAGCGCCGCCATGGTGAACGACGAGCCGGTAGCGCTGGTGCAGGAGGCGGGCGGCGGCGACTGGTGGACGAGGCACGCCAACGGCCGCAGCGGCCCGCTGCCGGCCAATCTCAAACAATTTGCGCGGCTCGAAGAGATCGATCCCGAGGCCTTCGGCGCCATCCTGTGGGTGAGCCGGCGCGATTTGCCCGCCGGCTGGGCGGCGAAGCTGGCCGGCAAGCGCGTGATTTATCGCCCGCCTCAGGACGCGGCACCGTGAACGTCGCCATCGGCCTGGGCTGCGACCGGGGCACCCCGGCCGGGACCATCGCCCGCGCGGTGGCCGAAGCCCTGCGCAGCGCCGGCCTCGATGCGGCGCAGGTGCGGGCCGCCGCCAGCATCACCCTGAAAGCGGATGAACCCGGCCTGCTGGCGTTTGCCGCCGGGCAGGGCTGGACGCTGATCTTCTACTCCCCGGAGCAACTGGCCGCCGTGCCCGTGCCCAATCCGTCGGAGACCGTGCGCCGCTACACCGGCACAGCCTCGGTAGCGGAGGCCGCCGCCCTGCTCGCCGCCGGCGCGGACAAGAATCATCTGATCGTCGAAAAACACAAGCTGCGCGGCCCCGACGGACGCAGCGCCACCGTCTCCATTACCAGGATTCCCCCATGAACTCCGCCATCGGCAACGAACCGGAAAGGCCCGGAAAAATCATGCTGGTCGGCCTCGGCCCCGGCAGCAACGACCACCTGACGGCGCGCGCCCGCGCGGCGATTGCCGAAGCCGATACGATCATCGGCTACGTCACCTACATCCGCCTGGTCGCCGATCTGGTGGTCGGCAAGGAGGTGATCAAGAAGTCGATGACCGAGGAACTGGACCGCGCCATCGAAGCCTACGAGCGCGCCAAACAGGGCAAGAAAGTGGCCCTCGTCTCCTCCGGCGATGCCGGCGTCTACGGCATGGCCGGCCCGACCTTCGAGGTGCTGTTCCAGGCCGGCTGGACGCCGCCCAGCGGCCAACCCGGCGACATCGAGGTGGAAATCATTCCCGGCGCCTCGGCGCTCAACACCTGCGCGGCGCTGGTCGGGGCGCCGCTGACCCACGATTTCTGCGCCATTTCGCTCTCCGATCTGCTGACGCCTTGGCCGGTCATCGCCAAGCGCCTCAACGCCGCTGCCGAAGCCGATTTCGTCGTCGCCCTCTACAACCCCAAGAGCGGCCGCCGCACCCGGCAGATCCGGGAAGCGCAGCGCCTGTTTCTCGCCCATCGCCGTCCCGACACGCCGGTGGTCATCGTGAAATCCGCCTACCGGCCAAAACAGCGCATCGAATTCACCACGCTCGACCAGATGGCCGGGTGCGCCATCGGCATGCTGTCCACCGTGCTCATCGGCAACTCCAACACCTTCGTGCGCAACGGCCTGATGGTCACCCCGCGCGGCTATGCCAACAAATACCGCGTGGACAGCGGCGACACCCGCGCCGGCGAGCAGGCCGGGCGCTCGCTCTCCACCGGCCTCGACGGCTGGCTGGAGACGATCCGCGCCAGCGGCAAGACGCCGGAGCAACTGGCCGTGCGCTACGGCCTGCCGGCCGACTACATCGCCGCCGCCATGGCCGAAGCGCCGGAGGCGGAGGTGGCAGGCGATAGCGAAAACACCGAGGAGGGCGACGCGTGAATGCCGTCGAGCAACCCAGCATCGCCGATTATCGCCGCCACCTGCTGGTATGCACCGGCCCCCGCTGCACCGCCGACGGCGAATCGCAGGCGCTCTTTGACAGTCTCGGCGCGATTTTCAAGGCCGCCGGGCTGGATCAGGGCGAACTGCGCGTCAAGCGCAGCCGGGTCTCCTGCTTCGCCGCCTGCCGCGGCGGACCGATCCTCTGCGTGCAGCCCGACGGCATCTGGTACTACAACATCACGCCGGAGAATCTGCAGCGCGTGGTACGCGAGCATCTCGTCGGCGGCCGACCGGTCGAAGACCTGATCTTCCATCGCGGCCCGGAGACAACGATCCAAGGAAAACCTGTAAAAATCGTGGAGATGGCTCTCCCTGCTCAGGCATCTCCATGACTACTCAGCCCAAGCCTGAATAGCTAGGGCAATGAAATTAATGCTATGGTTGGCGAATATCGCGACCACAAGCTGTCCAGGACCCATCATTAGCAAAGCAATGAGTCAAGCCGAAACCACGCTGAAAAGCCTCATTTATCGCCCACCGTTGGCTTGCGTCGCAACTACACCTGTCGCTGTGGCGGCCCGCAGAATGATCGAGGCGCAACGTAGCTCGATCCTGGTCGAGGACCAAGGGAAAATAGTCGGCATCTGGACCGAGCGCGACGCCCTGGCGGTGGACTTCTCGGCTCCGGAGCCAGGCCAATCACCGGTTTCCCTGTCGATGTCTTCGCCGGTCAGGACCATCCACATCGACACCTGCATCGGCGAGGCAGCCTCGCACTTCCGCCGGGAGAAGGTCCGCCATTTTCTGGTGATCGACGAATCGGGCGAGCCCAAGGGCGTCGTGTCGCAGTCCGACGTCGTGATCAATCAGGGCGTCGAGTATTACCTCTCCCTGCGCGACGTGAAATCGGTATTCAGCCGGAAGCTCCTGATTCTCCCGAGCGCCACGCCCGCACCGT
>JAJZPJ010000027.1 GCA_021811225.1 Pseudomonadota bacterium | reverse complement strand
CTGCACCGAGTGCGAAGCGGAGGCCGATTCGCCCAGGTGCGTCGATGCCTGTCCGGCGGGCGAAGCCTGCATCGTGTATCTCTGATACACGATGCAACTGGACTCCCGCATCCTCCCAGCCTCTCCCTCGCGGGGAGGTGACTGCCAGGCTCGCTATACTCGAAAGGAGTAAGCTAATGTCGGAATCGATGACGCGCGAAGCGGCATTGCGCATCGCGCTCGCGGCGCGGGAACTGCCCGGACTCGAGGCGCGGGCACTGGTCCTGGCGTTGGCGGAAAAGCTGCGGCTGCCGCTGACCGAGACCAAGCTGGCGGCGGTCAGCGTCGAAGACCTGTGCGAAATACTCGCCGGCGATCATGCCGACGAAAGCTGCGCGCTCGGCTTCGACAACGACCGACTCAAGGCTGCCGTGCGGCCGCTCTGGGGCATCGGCGTTGCCGGCAGCGAGTTGCCGGCGCTGGAGCCCTACGACGCGGACGAGCTGCCGGCTTCGATCCGGGTCGCGGTGGCTTCCAACAGCGGCGAAAATCTCGACGGACACTTCGGTTCCTGCGAACGCTTTCTCATCTACCAGACCAGTCCTGCGGCTCTGCGCCTGATCGACCAGCGGTCGACCCTGGCGGCCGATCAAGCGGCCGAGCGCAATGCCGCCCGCGCCGAACTGATCAATGATTGCCACATCGTCTACGTGCAATCGATCGGCGGTCCGGCGGCGGCCAAGGTGGTGCGCGCCGGCGCCCACCCGGTGAAAATTCCCAAGGCGGCGCCGGCCCGCGAAGTCCTGTCCCGTCTCCAGCAAAGCCTGGTCAAGCCTCCGCCATGGCTGGCCAAGGTCATGGGCGTGCCGGCGGCTTCGCTGGCGCCCTACCTGGAGGCCGCCACGGCCGAACAAGCATGATCGCCCGCGAGCTCCTCGATCGCGTGGTCGCCGCCGTCGGCCCGGACGCCGACCAGTCCGAATTGCGCCGGCGTTTCCCCGGCTTGTCCGTCACGGTGTGCAGCGACGAGGACATTCCGGCCCGCCTTCAGGCGGCGCGCGAGACGGCCGCCGCGCGCTTCTATTACCTCGATGCCAGCGGACACTGCGCCGGGCTGACCGACGCTGCCGACTCTGCCAGCGGCATCGTCGTCGGCCTGATCGGTGAGAGCGAACGGTGATGACGGCGACGCAATCGATCCACGGAGACAGCCGCATGAGCGTCGGCCCCGATTGGCAGGAACTGGCGCATCAGGTATCCGAGTTGTGCCTGCGCGTTCCGGCCGCCAGCCTCCCCGCTGCGTTCGCCGACGAATTGACGAGGCTCGCCCCGACGCTGGCATTCCGCGAAATGCTGGTGCGCGGCGGCTGGTATCGGCTGGGCGGCGTCGTCGATGTCAGCGGCGCCCGTGTCACCGACGATCTCGAGGGCTGGGCACAAGCCGAACTCGCCGCTCATGACGACGATATGGGCGCGCTGTGCGATGCCTTTGCTGAGCGCGGCTTCAGCGCCACCCGGCTCACCGGCCGCAGCCACTACTTCGCCGCCGCCACCGGCGCCGGCGCTGCCGATTTCGTCCAGATCGAAATCGAGGAACTGCAGGAAGTGCTTTGCCACCCCCTGTTCGAGCACCATGCGCTGCCCGCCGGCATTGAGGAATTGATCGATCCGCGCGCCGCCGACAATACCGCCGGCCAGCCCCTGGGTCCGCCCTTTCTGGTCCTGCGCCGGCTCACCCCCATGGCCGACTTCATCGCCCGCATGCGCGCCCAAAAACCCGAGCCGCAGCACATCCATCGCTTCATCGCCGCCTGGGAGGAAAGCAGCGCCGCCAGCGCCGTGCAATTTTCCCGACACTGGGTGATGACGGTGCGCGAACACCTCGATCGCTATCGCCAAGCCGTCCTTCACGCCGCGCCGGTGGCCGTGGTGCACGACGCGGTGCCCAAGTTCGCCGCCGCCTTCGGCATGCAGGGACTGGCGTTGCGCGACGCCCTGGCGCGCTACGACAAGGCGGTCGGCTACCCGATGGCCTGGTTCTTCCATATGCTGACCACCAAGAATGCGCCGCACGCCTTGGCCGCGGCGGTGATCGATGACGTGCAAGCCGGTTTTCACTACCTGCCGGATCGCGACGCGGCGGTGGTCAAGAACTGGTTGTACCGGCCTTACGGATTTTGAGACGTATCCCTGCCGAGCGCCCTCCCTCTGTCACTCCGGAAGACTACAACTGACCGTTGTCTGCACCGGCATTGGCGCGGCGTCGGCGTATCGCCCACTCGCTATCACCCAGCTATCGTCGATATCGGGCAGCTTGTCCGATAGCCTGTTCATGACCCCGCCCAGTACCGCCGCCAGCGGTCGCGGCCTTCGAAGCGCACCGCGCCGCGCCCGATCAGATCTTCCAGCGCGCGTTTGGCTTGCTTGGACTGAATCTCGCCACCGATGCGCTGGCGGATCGGGTAGGGCTGATTTTCTGATTGCATGATGTCTCTCATCATGACTACAATATTTCCAGTGTCGTTTTCCGGGGTGAGAGCCGTTGCTGCAATGAGGTAGCTGCCCCTGGGCGGCAACCGTATCCGGCCCGACAGGCAATCCTGTCGGGCCTTTCTGATTCTAGGGGGCGTAGTCTGAAGCGACTGAGGTGACTCTGTTATGAAACCGTCTGTAGCCCTTGCCGCTCATCGGGTAACCATCCGCCGCGTCGTGGCGTCGCACCGCGCCTGCAATCCTCGCGTATTCGGATCGGTCATTCATGGTGACGACACCGATGGCAGCGACCTTGACATCTTGATCGATCCAACGCCTGATACGACCTTGTTCGACATCGGCGCGATCCGGCACGAACTACTTCAATTGCTTGGTGTGCCGGTGGATGTGCTAACGCCGAAGGCTTTGCCGGACAAGTTCCGTGACAACGTGCTTGCGGAGGCAATACCGGTATGACCCGGGACCAGCAACGACTTGCCGATTACCTGAGCCATATTCAGGAAGCCATCGAACGAATTCGCCGCTACGTCGATGGCATTGACGTGGCAGCGTTTCTGCGGAATGACATGGCTCAGGATGCCGTGATCCGCAACTTCGAGATCATCGGTGAGGCTAGCCATAACATCGAAATGCATTACCCGGAATTCGCGGCAGATCACCCAGAGTTACCTTTGGCGTTTGCCTATCAAATGCGCAACGCTATTGCGCACGGTTATTTCAAGGTCGATCTGGAGATCGTCTGGAAGACCATCCACGCCGATCTACCGAGGCTGAGCGAGCGGGTGAAAGGGTTTCTGTAATACCTGCCGCGTGATATTCCCCGGGCGCGCTGGGAATACCGACCCCTCAATTTCGTCGCATTTGCGACAACACAATGGTAGTGGAGCCGTAAGTCGCTGCGCGCCGCCGTCGGCTGATTGCGCGAGTTTCGCCAGCGCGGCCATCGCTGGCGGCTGTTCCTCTGGTGCCCTCTTATGCGCTCTTGTGCCGAGAGAGGAATAGGGGCTGGCATTCGGATTGCTCTGCTGTTGGATGCCCACAGGAACCGGAGCTAAGCATGGACGCGAAACTACCCGATTACGAACGAATGATGCGCCACGCGAGACGACCCTCCGAGCTCGCGACCATCGCCTTGGCCGGCGTTCTCAGCCAGGCGCTCTTGACGGAAAGTTCGGCGGGAAAATCGCCGCTGATCCGGGGCTTGACCGAGGACCGCTTCGGACGGATGTTGGCGGCCCATTTCCCCGGTCTCGATCTCGCCAACGGCGAGCCGGATGTCGTCGATGCGCGCGGCGACGAGTTCGACGATCTGCTCCACCTGCTGCTCGAGCATCGGGCGCTACCGAGCGAACAACTCGCCTGGCTCTGCTATGCGATCGCCTCCGCCTCGATGGGCGACAACCACTTGTGGCAGGACATGGGGTTGCCCGAGCGCAAGGTCCTGTCCGCACTGATGGCGCAGTACTTCCCGCGACTGCGCGCTAAGAACGTCGACGACATGAAGTGGAAAAAATTCTTCTACCGGCAACTGTGCGAACGCGCCCAGATTCCGATCTGCAAGTCGCCCAGCTGCGCGATCTGCACCGACTATCCGGTCTGCTTCTCGTCCGCGGAGAGGGCAGAGCCTGCGGGATCACCGATGAAAGCGACGACACCGGGCAAACTCTCCCTCGTCCTGGCTCTTGGCCTCTCCGTCGGTACCGCGCTGGCCGACGAGGTCCGGGTCGCGGTCGCCGCCAACTTCACGGCGCCGATGCAAAAGATCGCGGCCGACTTCGAAAAGGACACCGGCCACAAGGCCCAGTTGGAATTCGGTTCCACCGGCAAGTTCTACGCCCAGATCAAGAACGGCGCCCCCTTCGATGTGCTGCTGTCCGCCGATGATCGGACGCCGACGAGACTGGTGCAGGAGGGCAGCGCCGTCGCCGGCAGCCAGGTCACCTACGCGATCGGCAAGCTCGCGCTCTGGTCGGCGCAGCCCGGTCGGGTGGACGCTCAGGGCGCGGTGCTGTCGGATAAGGCCGAAGCCGTGATCCGCTCTTACGGTCACGGCTTGTGAGTCTCGATCCCGGCGACTGGTCGGCGATCCGCCTGTCGCTGGAACTGGCGACGCTGACGATCATCGTCCTGCTGCTGATCGGCGTGCCGATCGCCTGGTGGCTGGCGCGAACCCGCTCGCGCTGGAAGGGGCCGATCGGCGCCCTGGTGGCGCTGCCGATCGTGTTGCCGCCGACCGTGCTGGGTTTCTACCTGCTGGTGCTCATGGGGCCGGCCGGGCCGGTGGGTCAGTTGACCCGGGCGCTCGGGCTGGGCATCCTGCCCTTCACCTTTCCCGGCCTGGTGGTGGCGTCGGTCTTCTATTCGCTGCCCTTCGTCGTCCAGCCGATCCAGAACGCCTTCGAGGCCATCGGCGACGGTCCTCTCGAAGCGGCGGCGACCTTGCGTGCCGGCCCCTGGGACCGCTTCTTTACGGTCGCCCTGCCGCTGGCCCGCCCCGGTCTGGTCACCGGCACCATCCTCGGCTTTGCCCACACCATCGGCGAATTCGGCATCGTGCTGATGATCGGCGGCAACATCCCGGACAAGACGCGGGTCGTCTCGATGCAGATCTACAACCACGTCGAGGCGCTGGAATATGGACAGGCCAATGGCCTCGCCGGCGGCTTGCTGCTGTTCTCCTTCTGCGTGCTGCTGGCGCTCTACTCGCTGGGCGCCGGACGCCGGGTGTGGCGATGAACGAGGGCATCGCGGCCCGCTTTCACGCCCGCTGCGGACAATTCGCGCTGAGCGCGGATCTGCAGTTGCCGGGTCGCGGCATCATCGCCCTGTTCGGCCCGTCGGGTTCGGGCAAGACGACGCTGCTGCGCTGCGTGGCCGGCCTGCAGCGGGTCAAGGATGCCCGACTGGTGGTCAATGGCGACTGCTGGCAGGACGACGACCGGCGCATTTTTCTGCCCAGCCACCGTCGTCCCCTCGGCTATGTATTCCAGGAAAGCAACCTGTTTGCGCATCTCAGCGTCCGGCGCAATCTCGAATACGGAATGCGCCGCGTGCCCTCGGCGCAGCGCTGCGTTGCCCGGGATCGGGCGATCGAACTGCTCGGCATCGGCCATTTGCTCGAACGCATGCCGGCCGGCCTGTCGGGCGGCGAGCGGCAGCGGGTGGGCATCGCCCGGGCGCTGATGACCAGTCCGCGCCTGCTGTTGCTCGACGAGCCGCTGGCGGCGCTCGACACGGCGCGCAAGCGGGAGATCCTGCCCTATCTGGAGCGGCTCCACGAAGAACTGTCGATTCCGATGCTCTACGTCAGCCACTCTCCCGAGGAAGTGGCGAAGCTCGCCGACCACATCGTGGTGCTGGAGGCCGGCCGGGTGCTGGCCGAGGGACCGCTCGCCGAGATGCTGGTGCGACTCGACCTGCCGGTCCGCTTCGGCGACGATGCCGGCGTCGTGCTCGAAGGCGCGGTCGTCGAGCGGGATGCCCAATGGCACCTGGCCCGGGTCGACTTCGGCGGCGGCTGCCTGTGGGTGCGCGACATCGGGGCAGCCGTGCACCGCCGCGTCCGCGTGCGCATCCTCGCCCGGGACGTCAGCATCGCCCTGGCAAGATTCGCTAGCAGCATCGTCAATACGCTGCCGGCGACGGTCGTCGCCCACGGCGACGACGATCATCCGGCGCTGGTCCTGGTGCGGCTGCGCGTCGGCAGCGGCTCCCTGCTGGCCCGCCTGACGCGGCAATCGGCCGCGCGCCTGGGCCTGGTTGCCGGGATGAGCGTCTGGGTCCAGATCAAGGCGGTCGCGCTGCTGTAAATCGCCGCCGCTGCGCGAAACATTCCACGAGTCCGCGGCCCTTGTCGCAAATGCGACAGGACCCGGCCGGCCGCTTCAGACTTTTCCGCACCGTCAAGGACTTGAGCTTTTGGCACGCGGCTTGCGATTACCTGTGCAAGCCAACGAGGACCGCCATGAAAGCCGCCGAAATCGCCGAAC
This sequence comes from Pseudomonadota bacterium, assembly GCA_021811225.1. GTDB lineage: Bacteria > Pseudomonadota > Gammaproteobacteria > Burkholderiales > Rhodocyclaceae > CAIYYX01. The sequence goes on along the minus strand of JAJZPJ010000027.1, from coordinate 12,012 downwards.
TGCAAAACGAGCCCGCCTGCGTCCACAACAAGAAGGAGAAGTCCGGTTGCGTCAAGGCCAAGCCGGGGGCGACCGCCGGCGGCTGCGCTTTCGACGGCGCGCAGATCGCGCTCCTGCCGATCGCCGACGTCGCCCATATCGTCCATGGTCCCGCCGCCTGCGCCGGAAGCTCCTGGGACAACCGCGGCGCGCGCTCCTCCGGGCCGATGCTCTACCGCGTCGGCATGACCACGGATCTCACCGAGCAGGATGTGATCATGGGCCGGGGCGAGGCGCGCCTGTTCCACGCCATCAAACAGGCCATCGACGACTATGCGCCGGCGGCGGTGTTTCTCTATGCCACCTGCGTGACGGCGCTGATCGGCGACGACCTGGAAGCGGTGGCGGCAGCCGCCAGCAAGCGCTGGGGCACGCCGGTGGTGTCGGTCGACTGCGCCGGCTTCTACGGCACCAAGAATCTCGGCAACCGCATCGCCGGCGAGGCGATGTTCAGGCAGGTGGTCGGCAGCCGCGAGCCGGACCCCGTTCCCGAATCGGCGCAGCGCCCTGGCATCACCGTGCATGACGTGAACCTGATCGGCGAATACAACATCGCCGGCGAGTTCTGGCAGGTCGCGCCGCTGTTCGACGAACTGGGCCTGCGCATCCTGTGCACCCTGTCGGGCGATGCCCGGTTTCGCGAAGTGCAGACCATGCACCGGGCCGAGGCGAGCATGGTGGTCTGCGCCAAGGCGCTGCTGAACGTCGCGCGCAAGCTCGAAGAAGGCTACGGCGTGCCCTTCTTCGAAGGCAGTTTTTACGGCATCAGCGACACCTCGCAAGCCTTCCGCGACTTCGCCCGGCTGCTCGACGACGCCGACCTCGCCGCCCGCACCGAGCGCATGATCGAGCGCGAGGAAATGAAAATCCGCGCCGCGCTGGCGCCCTGGACGGCGCGCCTCGAAGGCCGGCGCGCGCTGCTCTACACCGGCGGCGTCAAGAGCTGGTCGGTGGTCTCCGCCTTGCAGGATCTGGGCATGACGGTGGTCGCCACCGGCACCAAGAAATCCACCGAGGAAGACAAGCAGCGCATCCGCGAGATCATGGGCGAGGACGCCAGGATGATCACCGACGGTAGCCCGGGCGCCTTGCTGCAGGCCTTCAAGGACACCCGGGCCGACCTCCTGATCGCCGGCGGCCGCAACCTTTACACCGCGCTGAAGGCGCGCATCCCCTTCCTCGACATCAATCAGGAGCGCGAGTTCGCCTACGCCGGCTATCGGGGCATGCTGGAACTGGCGCGCCAGCTCGCCCTGACCCTGGAGGCGCCGGTGTGGGCCAAGGTCCGCGCTCCCGCGCCCTGGTCCGCGCCCCAGTCGATCTGCGCTTCGGCGACGACCGTTCGGGCCGCCGGCCATGGCTGAAATCATCCGACGCAGCAAGGCCCTGGCGGTGAATCCGCTCAAGGCCAGCCAGCCGCTCGGCGCGGCGCTGGCCTTCCTCGGCCTGGACAACTGCATTCCGATGCTGCATGGCGCGCAAGGCTGCAGCGCTTTCGGCAAGGTTTTCCTGGTGCGCCATTTCCGCGAGCCGATTCCGCTGCAGACCAGCGCGATGGATCAGGTCTCGACCATCATGAGCGCCGACGAGAACGTGATCGAAGGTCTCCGGGTGCTATGCGAAAAGAATCATCCCGACATCATCGGCCTGCCGACCACCGGTCTGTCCGAGGTTCAGGGCACCGACATCCGGCGGCTGGTGCGCCGCTTCCGCGAACAGCATCCGCAGTTCGCCGCCACCGCGGTGGTGCCGGTGAATACGCCGGACTATTCCGGCTGTCTCGAATCGGGGTACGCGCTGGCGCTGGAGGCGGTCATCGACGCGCTCGTCGAAGCGCCGCAGCCGCACGGGTCGGGCCGACGCAAGAAGCAGGTCAACGTGCTCGCTGCATCGATGCTCACACCCGGCGACATCGAGTGTCTGCGCGAATGGATCGCGGCCTTCGGGCTGCGGGCGGTGGTGTTGCCCGACATCGGCGATTCGCTCGACGGCCATCTGGTCGCTGCCGAATCCACGCCGCTCACCTTCGGCGGCACCGCCAAGAGCGAGATCGCGCGCATGGGCGAGTCGGCGGCGACCCTGGTCATCGGCCGCTCCCTGTCCCGCGCGGCGGACTTGCTGCGCGAACGCACCGGCGTGCCCGATCGCCGCTTCGATCATCTGCTCGGCCTGGATGCCTGCGACGCCTTCACCCTGGTCCTGGCGGAAATCTCCGGTCAGGCGGTGCCGGCAGCGATCGAGCGCCAGCGCGCCCAGTTGCAGGACGCGATGGTCGATAGCCACTTCATGACCTGCTTCCTGCGCGTCGGCATCGCGGCTGACCCCGATCTGCTGGTGGCGCTGGGCCAGTTTCTCGCCGGCGCCGGGGCGGAGGTCGTCGCCGCCGTCGCCCCGGCGCGGGCCGAGGTGCTGGCCGATCTGCCCTCGGCCGCGGTGCGCATCGGCGATCTCGAGGACCTCGAGCGCGCCGCAGAAGCCGGACGGGCGCAGTTGATCGTGTCGAACTCCCACGCCGCCGCTTGCGCCGAGCGTCTCGGCGTGCCGCTGCTGCGCGCCGGTTTTCCTCAGTATGACCGGGTCGGCGGCTATGCGCGCACCTGGGTCGGTTATCGCGGCGCGCGCGCCGCCCTGTTCGACGTCGCCAATCTTTTCCTGGGCAACCACCATGACACCCCAGTCCATCGATCCATCTATCGGCCGGACTACCGGAGCGACGGCCGACGCGATGCCCCCTGCCGGCCGGCGCCTGAAGCTGGCCTGGCCCGCCGCTAGCGCGACGCCGGCCATGCTCAAGATCGCCTTCGCCAGCGACGACCGGATCGCGGTCAATCAGCACTTCGGCGCCGCCCGCGGATTCGCCATCTACGCCGTGGACGGCGAGCGCGCGCAACTCATCGAAGTCGCGGAGTTTCCCGCCGCCGCCGCGGCCGGCAACGAGCAGATACTGCCGGCCAAAATCGCCACGCTCGCCGGCTGCGCCGCGGTGTTCTGCCTGGCCGCCGGCGCCTCGGCGGTCAAGCGGCTGATCGCGGCGGGAGTGCCGCCGATCCGGCTCGACGACGAGGCCGCCATCGAGCCCCTGCTGAAGGAGATCAGCAGGGCGATTCGCGAGGGCGGCATCAGTTGGGTGGACCAGGCGCTGCGCCAGGACAAGGATGCCGCGCGCTTCGAACGCATGGCGGCCGACGGCTGGGAGGAGTGATGGCGCATAAGCCTCAAGCCCCCGCTCGCCCCGGCCACGATCCCGATCATAAGCCGAGCCCACTCACTTTCTGGAGACACATCATGACGGCTTCCGCCACCCTGGCTGCCGAGCTTGCTACCGATCCGATTTACCAGACCGACTTCATCAAGGAAATGCTGCGCCAGACGCGCGCGCTCGACGGCTACGGGCAATGGGACGGCCAGACGGCGCCGCAGATGCTCGACAGCTACGTGCTGACCCGGGAAAGGAAGCGCGCGATTCCGGTCATCGGCGATCCCGACGACCAGGTCCTGGCGCGCGTCAGAGCCTTTCACAACGCGATCGCAGTGCTGGTCGAGAAGGAGTGCCGGCTGATGGCGCGGCCGTTCGTGCTGCTCAACCACGAAGGTTTCGGCCGCGCCCTGATCGTGGTGGGCAAGCTGGTGGTGATGGAACGCACGCTGCGCGACGTGCATCGCTTCGGCTTCGAGAGTCTGTCGAAGATGAAGACGGAAGCCGACAAGCATCTGTCGGTGGCGCTCGAAGTCATCGGCAAATATCCCGAAGTCGCCGGAATGTGAATGGAAACCGAGAGGAGGAATAGGCAATGAGTCAAATCACCGGAACCACCCTGGGCGGCAGCCTCTGGACGCCGGAATTCGTCACCGTGCTGGACCCGAAGAAGTGCATCGGCTGCGGTCGCTGTTTCAAGGTCTGCCCGCGCAGCGTGCTCGATCTGATCGTGCGCGGCGACGACATGGAAATGGACGAGGACGAGGATTACGACGAAGACGATACCGCCTCGGTCATGACCATCGCCGATGCCGGCGACTGCATCGGCTGCGGCGCCTGCGGCCGGGTCTGCCCCAAGGGCTGCTATTCCTATGCCGCCGCCGAGGCGGCCGCGGCGGCCGCCTGAGCTCGGACATTGTCGTCACTGCGACAAACCGCGGCGCCGGCGACGATGCGCGGCAAGCCGCGCGAATACGGGGCGGCCGGGCTTAATCGGAAAACTGGTACGGCGCTTGCAGAGATCCGGGTGACGCTGATTTCCCGACAAGTGCCAAGGAGAACCGCCATGATCCATCTGACGCCGGCCGCAGCGACGGCCATCAAGCGCTTCATCAAGTCGGCCGAAAATCCGGTCGCCGGCCTGCGCATTTTCGTCTCCGGCGGCGGCTGCGCCGGCCTGCGCTACGGCCTGCGTCTGGAACAGGACCGGGACCGGGACGACTTCGAATTCGATATCGGCGCCGGCGCCAAGCTGCTGGTCGATCCGGTGAGCCGGCCGATGCTGGAGGGATTGACGGTCGATTTCATCGACAGCCTGACCCGGACCGGCTTCAAGTTCGACAATCCGAACGCCGCCGCCTGCGCCTGCGGCCACTCGTTCGCCGCCTGAGGACCCAGCTCATGTGGGACTACTCCGAGAAGGTCCGCGAGCATTTTTTCAACCCGAGGAACGCCGGTCCGCTGGCGGGCGCCAACGGCGTCGGCGACGTCGGTTCGATCAGGTGCGGCGATGCCCTGCGCCTGATGCTGAGGGTCGACCCCGAAACCGAGATCATCGAGGCGGCGCATTTTCAGACCTTCGGTTGCGGTTCCGCCATCGCGTCGAGTTCGGCCCTGACCGAGATCATCAAGCGCAAGACCCTGGACGAAGCCTTGAAGGTCAGCAATCAGGATATCGCCGACTACCTCGACGGTCTGCCGCCGGAAAAGATGCACTGCTCGGTGATGGGGCGCGAAGCGCTGCAGGCGGCGGTGGCCAACTACCGCGGCGAAGTGTGGCGCGACGAGCACGAGGAGGGCGATCTGGTCTGCAAGTGCTTCGCCATCGATGCGGCGATGATCGAGCGGACCATCCGCGACAATCGCTTGCAGACGATGAGCGATGTCACCAACTACACCAAGGCCGGCGGCGGCTGCTCGGCTTGCCACGAGAAGATCGAGGACATCCTGATCGCCGTCAATGGCCGGCTGCCTCCCGCCGAGCCGCAACGGCAGATAGCGAAGACCGCGCCGGCCGCAGCGCCGGTCAAGCCCCGGCTCAGCAATTACCAGCGCATCCGCAAGATCGAGGAAACGCTGGAGGCGTTGCGCCCGGCGCTGCAGCGCGACCACGGCGACGTCACCCTGGTCGAGGTCGATGGCAAGAGAATCTTCGTCGCCTTGTCGGGCGCCTGCCAGGGCTGCCAGATGGAGGCGGCGACCATTGGCGGAATACAGCAGAAGCTGGTCGAAGTCCTGGGCGAACTGGTGCAGGTGCTGCCGGCTGCCGCCCTGGCCCGCGACTGATCAGGAGCGATCATGACGCCGATCTACCTGGACAACAATGCCACCACGGCCTGCGATCCGGCCGTGGTCGCCGCCATGCTGCCATTCTTCACCGAGCACTACGGCAACGCCTCGTCGATCCACAGCTTCGGCGCGCAAGTCGGCCATGCCTTGAAGGAGGCGCGCGGGCGGGTGCAGCGTCTGCTCGGCGCCGCCCACGATTCGGAAATCGTGTTTACTTCCTGCGGCACCGAATCCGACTCGACGGCGATCCTCTCGGCGCTGAAGGCGTACCCGGAACGGCGCGCCATCATCACCACGGTGGTCGAGCATCCGGCGATCCTGACGCTGTGCGATCAGCTCGAAAAGGAGGGCGTCGTCGTCCATCGCCTGCGCGTCGATCGGCGCGGCCGCATCGATCTCGACGAGTACCAGGCGCTGCTCTCCGAGCGCGTCGCGATCGTCTCGGCGATGTGGGCCAACAACGAAACCGGCACCTTGTTCCCGGTCGAGGAAATGGCCGAGATGGCCCACCAGCGAGGCATCCTGTTCCACACCGATGCGGTGCAGGCCGTGGGTAAGCTGCCGATCGATCTCAAGACCACCCGGATCGACATGCTGTCGTGTTCCGGCCACAAGCTGCACGCGCCCAAGGGCATCGGCGTGCTCTACGTCCGGCGCAACACGCGCTTTCGGCCGCTGCTGCGCGGCGGTCACCAGGAACGCGGGCGGCGCGCCGGCACCGAGAACTCGGCCGCGATCGTCGGCCTGGGCGTGGCCTGCGAGCTCGCGCAGCAGCACCTGGAAACGGAAAGCACCACGCTCAAGCGCCTGCGCGACCGCCTCGAACGGGGAATCCTGGCCAGGGTCGGCAACGCCTTCGTCAATGGCGATACGCTCTACCGTCTGCCGAACACCGCCAGCATCGCGTTCGAATTCGTGGAGGGGGAGGGCATCCTGCTGCTGCTCAACCAGCAGGGCATCGCCGCCTCCAGCGGCTCGGCGTGTACCTCCGGTTCGCTCGAACCCTCGCACGTGATGCGCGCCATGGGCATCCCGTACACGGCGGCGCACGGCACCATCCGTTTTTCGCTGTCGCGCTACAACACCGAGGACGAGGTGGAGCGCGTGATCGCTGCGCTGCCGCCGATCATCGCGCAACTGCGAAGCCTGTCGCCCTATTGGCAAGGCGACGCGCCGGCCGCGGGTCCGGGGCTGAGCTTCGAGCCGGCCTACGCGTGAGGGACAGATAGATGAAGTGCCACACATTCCATTCGAAGGCATTTTGAGGAGGCTCACCATGGCCATCACCCTGTCCCGCCGCCGCTTCATCACCTTCGTTGCCGCCGCCGCCGGCTTGCCCCTGCTGATGAAGGCGGGCAACTCCAAAGCCAGGCTGGCGCGCTGGGCGGGCACCTCGCTCGGGGCGCCCGCCCAGATCCAGCTCTATCACAGCGACGAAGGTCAGGCGCAACGGGCGATCGCCGCCGCCCTGGACGAATTGAATCGCTGCGAGCGGATATTCAGCGTCTATCGGGCCGACAGCGCCATCAGCGCGCTCAACCGCGACGGCGTGCTGGAGAACGCGCCGGAGGATTTCATCGTGCTGCTGTCGCGGGCACTCAGCCTGGCCAGAATCAGCGAAGGAGTCTACGACCCGACCGTGCAGCCCCTGTGGCAGCTCTACTTCCGCCATTTCACCGCCGCCCGGCCCGATCCGGCGGGACCGTCGGTGCAGCACGTCGCCGCGGCGCTCTCCCGGGTCGACTGGCGCGCGGTGGAGATCGATGCCGGCCGCCGCCGAATCGCCTTCGCCCGACCCGGCATGGGGCTGACGCTCAATGCCGGCGGCCAGGGCTACATCACCGACCGCGTCGTCGATGTACTGCGCGCCCACGGCTTCGCCAGCATGCTGGTGGATATGGGCGAGCCGCGCGCATTGTCGGTCAAGCCCGACGGTTCGGCCTGGCGCATCGGCATCGCCGATCCCGCCGATCCCGGCCGCACGGTGGCGACCTTGGACGTGGTGGACAAGTGCGTGGCGACCTCGGGCGGCTACGGCACCCTGTTCGACGCTGCCGGCGTCTTCACCCATCTGTTCGACACCCGCACCGGCAAGACCGCGCCGGCGCTGCTGGGCGTCTCGGTGGTGGCCGACCTGGGCATCATCGCCGACGGGTTGTCCGCCGCCATGCTGCTGGCGCCGGCCGATCGCCGCCGCGCAATTCTCAAAGCCGCTGGGGGACAAAAAGCGATCTATGTCACGCCAGAAGGCGTGGTTTCCACTGTCGAATGCTGAATGCCCCTCGCCGGGCGCGGATTAGTCAAACCCGACCGCTCGTATTGGGCCGGCAGCGCACGCGCTCTCCGTCTGATTCCGTTTGCTGCGCTTTAGCCGCCGGTACAGGGTATTGCGACTGATCCCCAGGCGTCTCGCCGCCTCGGACATGTTGCCGTGGCTCGCGGATATTGTGCGCACCATCGCCGCAAGGGATAGTTGTTCCAGACTTTCTCCCGCAGGCGCCTCGGCGCCCGACCCGATTGGGCCGGAGCCAACCGGGCTTCGGGGCGGGTGCTGCAATTCTTCCGCGAGATCTTCGGGCAGATGCTGCCAACCGATTTGCGTCTCGCCGTCATCGAGCAGCGCACAGGCCGTACGCAGCGCGTTGGCCAACTGGCGCAGGTTGCCGGGCCAGGCGTAATGGGCAAAGGCGGAGGCAAGCGCATCGGACAAGGAAACGTCGCGGTCGGGAGCCATTTCTCTGAGCATTCGCGCCGTCAAAGCGGCGAAGTCATTGCGCTCGCGCAGGGAGGGGAGCACCAAAGTCAGGCCGTTGATCCGGTAGTAAAGGTCGGCCCGGAAGCGCCCGGCTTCCATTTCCGCTTTCAGATTGCGATGCGTGGCGCAGACCAGAACGAAGTCCACCGCAACCGCTGTGCCTCCCCCGACCGGTACCACTTCGCGTTCCTGTAACACGCGCAGCAGTCGCGACTGCTGCGCGTGGGGCATATCGCCAATTTCATCGAGAAACAGGGTGCCCCCGTGCGCTGCGCGGATACGACCAGGGCAGCCCTCCTTGCGCGCTCCGGAAAAAGCGCCAGGAACATAACCGAAGAGTTCCGTTTCGATCAGGTTTTCCGGGAAGGTGGCGCAATTCAGGGCGATGAAGGGTTTGGCTCGGCGCGGCCCGGCGTCATGGAAGGCCTTGGCGAAGACCTCCTTGCCCACTCCCGATTCCCCCTGGAGCAAGAGTGCAATGGGTTTGCCAATGACGCGGCGCGCCTTGTCGAGGGAGAATTTCAGCTTCGTATCCCCGGAATCGAGCTTTGACAGCGCATCTGTCGGCGCATCGGGCGTACGCGGTACGGCCACCCGAATCGTTCCGCGCCCCGGTTCGACGCGCACGAACAAGCGATTGCCCGTGCGCTGCATGACCGGCATCGTTTCGCCGCCGCGCCTGCGTCCCCAATCATCGAGGTCCGCCGGGCGCAATTGCAGCACGCGTGCAATCGAGGTCGCACCGAGATCGGCCGGACACAAACCCAGCAAGCTCAGGCCCGCCTGATTGGCGCCGACGATCCAGCCATCCTCCGAGAGAGCGGCGACACCTTCGGCGACGGTGCCGATCCCTTCGGCAAGCGGATGAAAACGGATGCGCAGCGCGTCCCCATGACGCGCATCGAACAGGCGGTTTTCAATCATCTGCGCCGCCGCGCGCACCAGACCGAAGGTGTGCGGATGGCGCCCGCGCTGGTCTCCGGAAATATCCAGCACGCCAAGCAGCCGGCCGTCCGGCGCCATCACCGGGGCGGCAGCGCAGGTCAGGAAACCGTTGCGGTCGAGAAAATGCTCGGCGCCATGCACGACAACCGGGCTGGCTTCTGCCAGCGCCGTGCCGATCGCATTGGTGCCGCGATGGCGCTCATGCCAGGAGGCCCCCGGCATCAGGGCCACGCGTTCGGCACGGCCGAGAAAATCGCTGTCGCCCAAGGTGCGCAGCACCATCCCGCGATCGTCGGCAAGAAGAATCAGGCTGCCGGAATTGCGTGTCTGGGCGTGCAGGTATTCCATCACCGGCCGCGAATGAGCCAACAATTCCCGCTGCCGATCGGCGACGCGGACGAACTGGAGCCCATTCAAATGGGGCGCATCTGGCAGACGGCCGATAGGCGCCAAGCCCGCATCGAGACAACGGCGCCAAGAGCGCGCGACCGCTGGACCGACGAGCGTCGCGGGCGGCACTTCGCCACGTTCGATTAGCTGGGTCCGCGCTTGCCGCAATGCCGTACCCGTGGGCATGGTCAATATGTTGCTCTCCTCCAGTTATGCGCTTCACCTTTTGACGAAGGTTTGGTCGTAACCATACGCGGCCACATAACGAGACGCAAGACTTCCGCACACTATGGCCGGCAACTGTGTCAATTCGTGACAGTGCGCCAGGGCGGGACGTCATGCTCATGGGCGTGACACAGCGCAAGATTCCCGCTGCCGCATGAAAACAGTCACTTGAGATTTCTTCGATCATGGCACGTTCCCTGCGAACTGAGGACAGGCGCGGTTGTCTGCCACGCCAATAAACCTACAGGAGGAGAACCCCATGATTTACGCAGCACCCGGTAGCGCTGGCGCCAAAGTTCAGTTCAAGGCCAAATACGATAACTTCATCGGCGGCAAGTGGCTTGCCCCGGTCAAGGGCGAATATTTCGACGTGATCAGCCCGATCAACGGCAAGCCCTACACTCGAGCCGCCCGCTCCGGCGCCGGCGACATCGAACTGGCGCTCGACGCGGCGCATGCCGCCGCCGACAAGTGGGGCAAGACGGCGCCGGCCGATCGTGCCAACGTCCTGCTCAAGATCGCCGACCGCATCGAAGCCAACCTCGAATTATTGGCCTATGCCGAGACCGTCGATAACGGTAAGCCGATCCGCGAGACACTGAATGCCGATATCCCGCTCACCGTCGATCACTTCCGCTATTTCGCCGGCTGCGTCCGGGCTCAAGAAGGCGCACTCAGCGATCTCGACGAGAACACCGTCGCCTACCATTTTCACGAGCCGCTCGGCGTCGTAGGCCAAATCATTCCCTGGAATTTCCCGATCCTGATGGCGGCCTGGAAGTTGGCTCCCGCGCTCGGGGCCGGCAACTGCGTGGTGCTCAAGCCTGCCGAATCGACCCCAATCAGCATCTTGATCCTGACCGAACTGATCGCCGATCTGCTGCCCCCGGGCGTACTCAACATCGTCAACGGCTACGGCCGCGAAGCCGGCTTGCCGCTCGCCACCAGCAAGCGCATCGCCAAGATCGCCTTCACCGGCTCCACCTCCACCGGCCGCGTCATCGCCCAAGCCGCCGCCAACAACCTGATCCCGGCGACGCTGGAACTCGGCGGCAAGTCGCCCAACATCTTTTTCGCCGACGTCATGGACAAGGACGATGGCTTCCTCGACAAGGCGATCGAAGGCCTGGTCCTGTTCGCCTTCAACCAAGGCGAAGTGTGCACCTGTCCCTCGCGCGCGCTGATCCAGGAGTCCATCTACGACAAGTTCATGGAACGCTGCCTGGCCCGCGTCAAGGCGATAAAACAGGGCAATCCGCTGGACACCGACACCATGCTCGGCGCCCAGGCCTCCAAGGAACAGATGACCAAGATCATGTCCTACCTGGATCTGGGCAAGCAGGAGGGTGCCCAGGTGTTGATCGGCGGCGGCCAGGCACCAGTCGCTGGCGATCTCGCCGGGGGCTACTATGTCCAGCCGACCCTGTTCAAGGGCCACAACAAGATGCGCATCTTCCAGGAAGAGATCTTCGGCCCGGTGCTCGCCGTGACCACCTTCAAGGACGAAGCGGAAGCGCTGGCCATCGCCAACGACACCCTGTACGGTCTGGGCGCCGGTGTCTGGAGCCGCAACGGCAACGTCGCCTACCGCATGGGCCGCGCCATCAAGGCCGGCCGTGTCTGGACCAACTGCTACCATGCCTATCCGGCCCACGCCACCTTCGGCGGCTACAAGGAATCGGGCATCGGCCGCGAAACGCACAAGGTGATGCTCGACCACTACCAGCAGACCAAGAACCTCCTGGTCAGCTACGCCGAACAGAAGCTGGGATTCTTCTGATCCTCCGCTCAATGCTGCATTGGGCTTTCGGGGGGCGGGCGACCGCCCCATTTTTCATGGAGACAAACATGGTCGAGAAAGTCATCGCCACTGAAACGGCCCTCGAATTGATCGAATTCCTCAAGAAGAAGCATGGCCCCGTTTTCTTCCACCAGTCCGGCGGCTGCTGCGACAACAGCGCCGCCAACTGTTACCTGCCCGGCGAACTGACCATAGGCGCCGGCGACGTCTATCTCGGGGACATCGGCGGCTGTCCTTTCTACATGAGCAAGTCGCAGTACGAATACTGGAAACATACCCAACTGATCATCGACGTGATCGAAGGCACCGGCGGCACCTTCTCACTCGAAGGTCCCGAAGGAAAAGCCTTCCACACGCGATCGCGCGTGTTCA
>JAJZPJ010000256.1 GCA_021811225.1 Pseudomonadota bacterium | reverse complement strand
TGGTGCGCCCGGAGAGATTCGAACTCCCGACTCCTTGGTTCGTAGCCAAGTACTCTATCCATCTGAGCTACGGGCGCAAAAAACGAAAGCATTATAGAGACACGTTGCATTTTCCTCAAGCGCCAGTCGAGGAAGCTCTGGCGGAGACGAAGGGATTCGAACCCTTGATCCAGGTTTTGCCCGGATGCTCCCTTAGCAGGGGAGTGCCTTCGACCTCTCGGCCACGTCTCCTGAGGGCGGGGATGTTACCCGCTCCGCCAACCCGGGTCAAATCAAGCCGCAACTCAGGCGCTGGCCTTGTCCAGATCGAACGCCTTGTGCAGCACGCGAACGGCGAGTTCGAGATATTTCTCGTCGACCACCACCGATATCTTGATCTCGGAGGTCGAGATCATCTGGATGTTGATGCCTTCTTCCGCGAGCGTGCGAAAGGTCTTGCTGGCGATGCCCGGATGCGAGCGCATGCCGACGCCGACCGCGGACACCTTGCAGATCTTGTTGTCGCCGGCGATGGCGCGGGCGGTGACGTGCTGCTTGACCTGTTCCAGAATGGCCAGCGCCCGTGCGTAGTCGCTGCGATTGACGGTGAAGGAAAAGTCGGTGGTGCCGTCGTGACCGACGTTCTGGATGATCATGTCGACGTCGATGTTGGCTTCGGCGATCGGCCCCAGAATCTGGTAGGCGATGCCGGGACGGTCGGGCACGCCGAGCACGGTGAGTTTGGCTTCGTCGCGGTTGAAGGCGATGCCGGAGATGATCGGTTGTTCCATGGGGGATGCCTCCTCGAATGTAATCAGCGTGCCCGGACCCTCAAGCTCATCGGGGTCGCCGAGGCTGGAGAGCACGCGCAGCTTGACCTTGTATTTGCCGGCGAATTCCACCGAACGGATCTGCAGCACCTTCGAGCCGAGACTCGCCATCTCCAGCATTTCCTCGAAGGTGACGGTATCGAGCCGGCGCGCTTCCGGCACGATGCGCGGGTCGGTGGTGTAGACGCCGTCGACGTCGGTGTAGATCTGACATTCGTCGGCTTTGAGCGCGGCCGCCAGTGCCACGCCCGTGGTGTCGGAGCCGCCGCGGCCGAGCGTGGTGAGATTGCCGTCCTGATCGACGCCCTGGAAGCCGGCGACGATGACGATGGTGCCGTTGTCGAGATCCGCGCGCATCGCCTGCTCGTCGATGCCGAGGATGCGCGCCTTGGTGTATGCGTTGTCGGTGCGGATCCTCACCTGGGCGCCGGTGTAGCTCCTGGCCGACAGCCCGACCTCCTTCAGCGCCATGGCGAGCAGGCCGATGGTGACCTGCTCGCCGGTCGCCATCACGACGTCGAGTTCGCGCGGGTCGGGGCTGGCCTGGATTTCCTTCGCCAGCGCGATCAGCCGGTTGGTCTCGCCGCTCATCGCGGAGACGACCACCACCAGTTGATGCCCCTGCCTGTGCCACCGGGCGACGCGCCGGGCAACGTTCTTGATGCGCTCGGGCGAGCCGACGGAGGTACCGCCGTATTTCTGAACGATCAATGCCATTTCTTCGCTGAGTCTCTGGAGAGGGTGGAAAGAACGCACCGGCCGGCGCCACCAGAGCGGGCCGGACAAGCCGCGATGCAGGCCGAATCATACCAAGAATTCGACCGGCGAACCCGCCGACCAGGCCGCGCCGGGCGGCGGGAATCAAAGCGCCTGCTCATCGGGCCACGGGTTTCGCTTAGAATCGACGCTCCGGTGCCGAAGGGCGACCCGCCCATCACCGATATCATCGAAATGCCCATTCGGAGTCTGTGATGACCAAGGTTTGCGAGTACTACTTTGCAGCGCAATCGCCCTATGCCTATCTCGGGCACGAGCGCTTCTGCGCCATCGCCTCGCGCCACGGCGCGGAGATCATCGTCAAGCCCTGCGATTTCGGCCGGATCTTCAGCGTTTCTGGCGGCCTGCCGCTGCCCAAGCGTGCGCCGCAACGGCAGGCTTATCGCCTGCTGGAACTGGCGCGCTGGAGCCGGCACCTCGGGATTCCCCTCAAGCTGCAGCCGAAATTCTTTCCCGTCGTGCCCGATGCCGCCGCCAGGCTGATCATTGCCGGACAACTCGAACGCGGGACCCAGGCGGCACTGGAACTCGCCGGCGCGATCATGCGCGGTGTATGGGTCGAGGACAGGAATATCGCGGACCCCGATACCCTGGCCGCCATCGCCACGGCGCACGGCTACGACGGCGGCAGCCTGCTGCGGCAAGCGCAGGGCGCCGCCATCCAGGAACGCTACGAGCGCAACACCGACGAGGCGATCGCGGCGGAAGTTTTCGGCGCGCCCTGGTATCGGGTCGATGGCGAGGGCTACTGGGGCCAGGATCGGCTGGATTTCGTCGACCGGGCATTGGCCGGCGGCTGAGTCCGCGTTCCGCTCAAACCGGTCCGGGCGTAGCCGTAGTACGGCGGACCAACAAGTCCTCGAACGCGTCGAAGATGCGCTGCACGTAGGGATTCTTGAAGCGGAGGACGCCGTCCTCCTGTTCCGGATGGACCAGCATCGTGGCGTTGGCCTCGAACACCAGCAAGCGCCCATCCGGCAGGAAGGAGAAATCGATGCCGGCATAGTCCAGGTCGAGCAGGCGCCCGATGGCTTCGACCGCAGCCATGGCCCGCGTTCCGATCGCCCCGCCGGGATCCTCCAGGAACGATGCCTCCTCGTCTCTCTTCCAGGGTTCGTCGAGCATGCCGGCGGTTTCGTAATGAACCATCCAGTGGCTGCCGATGGCCAGATGATAGGGATAAGGCCGCCGGTCGATGAACACCATCCGGTACTTGCGGTACTGGCCATCGTCCGAGCGATAGTCGTGGTAATTGGTGGCGTAGTAGCAGTCGGCGTTCCAGGTGACGAGATCGGCCAACTGGTCCGCCGATTCGAGTCTGATCAGGTGGTCCCCGCCGTGTGAGCCGCTGGGCCGGACCAGGACCGGCAGCCTGATCCCCGGCTGCGCCAGCAACCGCTCCTTGAACTCGCCGGGAGCGAGCCGCACCGTCGCGGGCGCCAGCACGTGGTCGAGCGAAGCGAACAAGGACGGAATCCGGTGGCGCGCGGTGCGCGTGACCGCGGCGGGAAGATTGAGCACGGGTTTGTCGCAGCGGCGCAGGAAATTGGCGACCGGCGCGCGGGTGGGGCCGGTCACGTCTTCGTCGCCGATGGCGTTGAACACCAGATCGTAGTCCGGCAGCGAGCGCGCCCGCGCTTCCGTGGCGTATTCCACCATCCAGGTGATCAGGGTATGGGTTTGCGCCGGGAACAGGAATTCAATGGGCACGTTGCCCTTTGCC
>JAJZPJ010000255.1 GCA_021811225.1 Pseudomonadota bacterium | reverse complement strand
GCCCGCGCCACCCTGGAGGCCGAGCTGCGCCAGGGGCTGCAGGAGGGGTGCTTTCTGCTCCACTACCAGCCCCAGGTGGACCTCGACGGCCGGCTGACCGGCGCCGAGGCGCTGCTGCGCTGGCAGCATCCCGAGCGCGGTTTGTTGGCGCCGGCGGAGTTCATTCCCCTGGCCGAGGACACCGGCCTGATCCTGCCCCTGGGTCTGTGGGTGCTGGAGTCCGCCTGCCGCCAGCTCGCGGCCTGGTCGGTCGGGCCGGAGTCCCATCGGCTCAATCTGGCGGTGAATGTCAGCGCCCGCCAGTTCCGCCACAAGGACTTCGTCGATCAGGTGCTCTCGGTGCTCGACCGTACCGGCGCCGATCCGCGCAAGCTCAAGCTGGAACTGACCGAGAGCCTGCTGCTCGACGATTTCGAGGCGATCATCGCCAAGATGAACCTGCTCAAGGCGCGCGGCGTCAGCTTCTCGCTGGACGATTTCGGCACCGGCTATTCCTCGCTCTCCTATCTGAAGCGCCTGCCCCTGTACCAGCTGAAGATCGACCAGTCCTTCGTGCGCGACGTGCTCACCGATCCGAACGACGCCGCGATCGCCCACACCATCGTCGCGCTGGCCCAGATCCTGGGTCTGGCGGTGATCGCCGAGGGGGTGGAGACCGAGGCGCAGCGCGACTTTCTGGCCGGCCACGGCTGCTATTCCTACCAGGGTTTCTTATACAGCCGGCCGTTGCCGCTGGCCGAGTTCGAGCGCTTCATGACGGCGAGCAGCTAGGTCGCGCTTTCGCTGGAGACACCCGAACGGGTGCCGCCCGACGATGGACAAGGGGCTCAATCGTGCTCGGGGGCGACGGCGCGAACCTGCTCGAAGCGGCCGATTTTCCACAGCCCGTAGGACGCGATCCAGGCCAGGACGAACATGGCGACGATCAGATAGCCGATGCGCTCGAAGGACAGCCGGGCGATCGCGTCGAAGACGCCGCCGTGCAGGCCGAGTTCGGTGATCAGCACCTGGATCAGCTCGACCGTGCCGATCACCAGCGCCACCAGCACCGACAGCGTCGTCGTCGTCAGGTTGTAGAAGATCTTGCGGATCGGATTGAGAAACGCCCAGCCGTAGGCGCGCGTCATGACCACGCCGTCGGCGGTGTCGATCAGCGACATGCCCGCGGCGAACAGGATCGGCAGCGCCAGCACCGCGCCCGGCGGCATGCTGCTGGCGGCGGCGCCGCCGGTCAGCGTCAGCAGCGCGATTTCCGAGGCGGTGTCGAAGCCCAGACCGAACAGCAAGCCGATCGGATACATCTGCCAACTGTGCGCGATCAGCCGGGTCAAGCGCTGTCCGAACAGCCGGTTGATCAGGCCGCGGCGCGCCAGCAATTGCTCCAGGTGGTCGTGGCCGTGGTGCCCGCCGCGGCTGCCCTTCCACAACTGCAGCATGTCCAGCAGGATCATCAGATTGAGGATGCCGATCAGCCAGAGGAACAGCCCGGATACCAGCGTGCCGGCGATGTGGCCGAAATTCTCCAGCCCGGGCAGATGCCGCTTCACCAGGTTCGCGACGAGGGCGGCCAGCAGCGCGAGCACGAACACCACGGTCGAGTGGCCGAGCGAGAAATAAAAGCCCACGCCCAGCGGCCGGCCGCCCTTTTGCAGCAGGTAGCGCACGGTGTCGTCGACCGCCGCGATGTGGTCGGCGTCGAAGGCGTGCCGCAGCCCGAACAGGTAGGCGGACAGGCCCAGGCCGACGATCGCCGGGTTGCTGCCGGCGTAATGAAAGCACAGACCCCAGCCGACGAGGTGCAGCACGACGACGGCGCCGCCGTATCCGGCCAAGGCGCGCCGGTCGGCGGATGGCGCGGGCGTATCCGCCGGGGCGAGCTGCGTTGCCGTCGGGCTGCTCTGCATGTGATTTCCCCGGACCCGTCGTTGAGGTATTCGGGACATCATACAAGATGCATGCCAGCCGTTGAAGGCCGCTGCCCGATCGCGGCCATGCCAGCCATTCCAGCACTTGGTACGACTGGAACGCGGCATTCGAGGCGGCGCCGGCTGCAAAGCGGGTGAGCAGGAGCGAAGGTAAAGCGCAAGACGCCTTTGCAGGCGATCCCGCGCGATCCTGTCGATCGGGCCCGAGGCCGGCGGCGGCAATACCGGGGATAATAGGCGGCTTTAAGCCTTGAACTTCCGCCCCGAACTTCCGGGGCGCAGGCTTCCATGGAAAGCAGCGGCAACATGATCAACGGCAAAACCCCCACCATCGGCTTCGTCTCGCTCGGCTGCGCATGAGCCGTTCATGCCCGCCATAAGACAAGCTTCGACAACTGCCGGACGAAGGATTCAGCGGCTTCATCGCGGTTCTTGCCGCCGGTCGGCATCGCCCACACTTCGCCGGGATGGACGTTACCCCTGATCGAATGCGAAAACGTCCGGGATCCCGGACGACCTCCGCGAGGAACTCAGGACGATGGCCATTGGTCGAATTTTTCATTCGGAGGATTTGCCGCGAGTGCTTGAGGACAGGCGGCGGCTGGTTTCGGGCGAGCGCCGGACGGTGCTGCGGGAACTGCGTTATGTCAGGAAGGATCTGTCGGTGGGCTGGGCCAATTGAGGCCTGTCCTGGTGCGCGACCCCGCCGGTCGGGCGGATTATTTCGTTGCGCTGGTTCAGGGCATCATCGCACACGGACAGGCGGAAACCGCCCTGACGTTAAGCGAGGAACGCCTGCACGGGATCGTCGCTAGCGCCTTGCACGGAATCGTCGCTCTGGACCAGAGACGCCGCATCGCGACCTTCAATCCGGCGGCGGAGCGACGCCTGCGTCAGCTCTCCGCGGCGGTCGAGCAGAGTCCGGTCGCTATCATCATTACCGACCTGGCCGGCCACATCGAGTACGTCAATCCGCGCCTGATGAAGTCCGGCGAGACTCCGGCGGCCGAGTACCAGCGGCCGCAAATGGGCCGGAGGATTGCACAAGCGCAAGAAAAGCGGCGAGCTCTTGTGGGAATTCGTCCGTATCATGCCCGTCGTTTCTGACAAAGGGGTCATCATCAATTATATGGCGGTGAAGGAGGACATCACCCAGCGCAAGGCGTCGGAACTGCGCGAGCGGATAGAGCAGGAACAGATCCTGCACAACGCCCGTCTCATCGCCATGGGCGAGATGGCGGCCGCCCTGGCGCACGAGCTGAACCAACCGCTGACGGCGATCGTCAACTACGCCGGGATGGTCGAGCGTTTGTTGACGACTGATGCGCCCGACCGGCAGCGGCTGCAGCAGATCCTCGCATACATCAAGGAGGAGGCCTTACGCGGGGGCAAGA
>JAJZPJ010000026.1:4325-18652 GCA_021811225.1 Pseudomonadota bacterium | reverse complement strand
GCCGGCGCCGACGATCAGCAGGTCATAAGTGCTGGAAGATGGATCGGCCATGGCGCAGTTAAGCACGCTGCCCGGAAGCGGGTCAATGCGGCGAGGCGTGGCCTTGCCTGAGCTGAAATGGCGGTGTGCCGCGTGAATGGCCCGGCTCTTGAAGTCGATGCTCGCCGCATCGGCAGCGGCAAATCGGTAGTACTAGCGCATCCTTCTGCTGGGCGCGAAAGTAGAGGTAATCGGTGCCGGGATTGGGGCGGCCGTAGCTGCCCTGGCTCAGGGAGAGCGCCTTCTGCAGCAGCAGGCTTGCAACTGGGTGAAGGCCGCATTGACGAGCTGATGGAACTGCTGGGCCTGCTGATCCGAGTAGCCGGTGCCGTTGTGGTAGTACTCGGCGATATACGTGGTGTCGGCCGCCGTGAGATAGCGCAGCCCCAGCAGATAACTGGTCGCGTTTGCGATATCGGTGTCGCGGTAGAGGAGGTAGAGCTTGGCGGCCGGATTCAGGTGGCCGGTCGCGCCGAAGTCGAAAATCCGGCTCATGCCAGCCCTCCCCAAGTTCAGCGTCATTGCCGGGCTCGGCCATGAATATAGGCAGTGCCGCCGAAATTGCCTATGATCCGGATCATGTGTCCCACGGCCGTGATGCCGTGCCGGAACACGCCCCAGAGTTCGATACCGGTTATGATTCAAAGCTCATCCACGGGCAGGCAAAGCCGATGACGCATGCGAAGAACCGTTTCGACCTCGCCGAACTGGCCGGCGCCTTCGGCGACCTCGGCACCCTGATTCCCTTCGCGGTGGCCTACGTGTCGATCCTGAAGGTGGATCCGGCCGGTCTCCTGCTGGGCTTCGGTGCGACGCTGATCGCCGCCGGTCTGTACTACCGCACACCCTTCCCGGTCCAGCCGATGAAGGCCATCGGCGCCGCCGCCGTCACCCAGACGGCCGGGATCGTGGCGCTGACGCCGGCGATGGTCACCGGCGCCGGCGTGGCGACGGCGGCGATCTGGCTGTTCCTGGGCGCCACCGGCCTGGCCCAGCGCATCTCCGCATGGGTGCCGCGTCCCGCCCTGCTGGGCGTGGTCATGGGACTGGGCTTCAGCTTCATGCTGGAAGGGCTGCGCATGATGTCCGGGCACTGGGCCGTCTCCGCGGGCCTGCTGGCCTTGACCTTGATGCTGCTCGCCCGATCGCGCTTTCCGGCCATGGTGCTGCTGCTCCTGACCGGGGCGGTGGTGGCCCTGCTCCAGCAGCCGTCCCTGGCCGGCGAGCTGGCACTGGTCAGGCCCGTCCTGCGCCTGCCCGAGTTCGTCTGGCCGGCGCTCGATTGGCGGGACATCTGGATGGGCGCCGTGCTCCTGGCGCTGCCGCAATTGCCGCTCACCTTCGGCAACGCGCTGATCGCCATCACCGAGGAAAACAACCGGCTGTTTCCGGATCGTCCGGTCTCGCAGCGCAAGGTGGCGCTGTCCACCGGCCTGCTCAATCTCTGGTCCAGCGCCCTGGGCGGCATCCCGATGTGCCACGGTGCCGGCGGCATGGCCGGCCACGTCAGGTTCGGCGCGCGCACCGGCGGCGCCTCGATCATGCTCGGCACGCTGCTCCTCTTCGGCGGGCTGTTTTTCGCCGCTTCGATCGGCACCTTGTTTCGCCTGTTCCCGCCTTCGGTGCTGGGCGTGATTCTGTTCCTGGCCGGAGCGGAACTGGCCATGGGCAGCCGCGATCCGGGTCCGGAGAAGGTCGACCGCTTCGTGGTGCTCGCCACGGCAGCGTTCGCCGTGCTCAATGTCGGCATCGCGGTGATCTTCGGCGTCGTCGCTCACCACGCGTCGAAGCGCGGGTGGCTCAGGGTCTAGCGATGCTGTCTGCCTGGAGAGCACTGCTCGGTGCCCATCCCGACCTGGCGCCTATCCCCGAGATGCTGCGCGAAGCGGCGGAAATGAAAGCCTTTGCCCGCGGCGAGACGCTTTTTCGCCAGGGCGAGCGGCCCAGGGCCATGCTCTTCGTGCTGACCGGAGAAATCCGCCTGGTGCGGCTGTCCCGCGCCGGGAGCGAGATCATCCTGCAGCGCAGCCGGAGCGGTTTCATCGCCGAGGCCAGCCTGGAGTCGAGAGCCTATCACTGCGACGCCATCGCCGCCGCCGAAGGCCAACTGCTGCGCTTTCCGCTGCGCGCGTTCCGCCAGGCGATCGGGACCGAAGCGGGCTTTCGCGCTGCCTGGATCGCCCATCTCGCCGGCGAGGTGCGCAAGCTGCGCGCCCAGAGCGAACGCTTGAGCCTGCATGGGGCGGCCGAGCGCATCGTCCATTACCTCGAATCCGAGGGCAAGGATGGCGTCCTCATCCTGGGTCAGTCGCGCAAGGCCTGGGCGGCAGAACTCGCGCTCTCGCACGAGGTGCTCTACCGCACGCTCGGCCGCCTGCAGGCAGAAGGCGTCATTGCCGTCGACGCGGGGGAAATAACGCTGTTGCGGGGCTAGCGCGGCGCGAGGGAGGGGCGCCGCGACATCCGGGCTTGAATTAATCCAGGCTATCCCCATGTTGTCTGCATTGATTTCATTCGGGATGGCCGATCATGCGCTACGACAAGCTCACCACGATGTTCCAGCAGGCGCTCGCCGATGCCCAGAGCATCGCCGTGGGCAACGACCAGCAGTTCATCGAGCCGCAGCACCTGCTGCTGGCCCTGCTCAACCAGACCGACGGCGGCGCCACCTCGCTGCTCCAGCGCGCCGGCGCCAACGTGCCGCCGCTGAAGGCGGCGCTGGAAGCCTCCCTCGCCCGCCTGCCCAAGGTCAGCGGCCACGGCGGCGAGGTCTCGGTCGGCCGCGATCTGTCCAACCTGCTGAACGTCACCGACAAGGAAGCGCAGAAGGCCGGCGACCAGTTCATCGCCTCCGAGATGTTCCTGCTGGCGCTGGCCCAGGACAAGGGCGAAACGGGCAGGCTGCTGAAGCAGCACGGCGCCAATCGGGCCGCGCTGGAAGAGGCGATCAAGGCGGTGCGCGGCGGCCAGAACGTCGGCAGCCAGGAGGCCGAGGGCAGCCGCGAGGCGCTGAAGAAATACACGCTGGATCTGACCGAGCGCGCCCGCTCGGGCAAGCTCGACCCGGTGATCGGCCGCGACGACGAGATCCGCCGGGCGATCCAGATCCTGCAGCGCCGGACCAAGAACAATCCGGTGCTGATCGGCGAGCCGGGCGTGGGCAAGACCGCGATCGTCGAGGGCCTGGCGCAGCGCATCGTCAATGGCGAGGTGCCCGAGACCCTGAAGGACAAGCGCGTGCTGTCGCTCGACATGGCGGCCTTGCTCGCCGGCGCCAAGTACCGCGGCGAGTTCGAGGAGCGCCTGAAGTCGGTGCTGAAGGAGATCGCCCAGGACGAGGGGCGGATCATCGTCTTCATCGACGAGCTGCACACCATGGTCGGCGCCGGCAAGGCCGAGGGCGCGATGGACGCCGGCAACATGCTCAAGCCGGCGCTGGCGCGCGGCGAGCTGCACTGCATCGGCGCCACGACGCTGGACGAATACCGCAAGTACATCGAGAAGGACGCCGCCCTGGAGCGCCGCTTCCAGAAGGTGCTGGTCGACGAGCCCTCGGTCGAATCGACCATCGCCATCCTGCGCGGCCTGCAGGAGAAGTACGAGCTGCACCACGGCGTGGACATCACCGACCCGGCCATCGTCGCCGCGGCGGAGCTCTCCCACCGCTACATCACCGACCGCTTCCTGCCCGACAAGGCGATCGACCTGATCGACGAGGCGGCCTCGCGCATCCGCATGGAGATCGACTCCAAGCCGGAATCGATGGACAAACTCGACCGCCGGCTGATCCAGCTGAAGATCGAGCGCGAGGCGGTGAAGAAGGAGAAGGACGAGGGTTCGCAAAAGCGCTTCAAGATGATCGAAGAGGAGATCGGCAGGCTGGAGCGCGAGTACGGCGACTACGACGAGATCTGGAAGGCCGAGAAGGCGCAGGTGCAAGGCTCGCAGCACATCAAGGAAGAGATCGACAAGCTCAAGGGCCAGATGGACGAGGCCCGCCGCCGCGGCGACTGGCAGACCATGAGCGAGCTGCAGTACGGCCGCCTGCCGCAACTGGAGGCGCAACTCAAGCAGGCCGATACGGCCGGCGCCAACGCCGCCGACAAGCCCCAGCGCTTCAAGCTGCTGCGCACGCAAGTCGGCGCCGAGGAGATCGCCGAGGTGGTCTCGCGCGCCACCGGCATCCCGGTTTCCAAGATGATGCAGGGCGAGCGGGAGAAGCTCTTGAAGATGGAAGACAGCCTGCACCGGCGCGTGGTCGGCCAGGACGAGGCGGTGCGCATGGTCTCCGACGCGATCCGCCGCTCGCGCGCGGGGCTGTCCGAGGAGAACCGGCCCTACGGCTCCTTCCTGTTCCTCGGGCCCACCGGCGTGGGCAAGACCGAGCTGTGCAAGGCGCTGGCGGAGTTCCTGTTCGATTCCGAGGATCACCTGATCCGGGTGGACATGAGCGAGTTCATGGAGAAGCACTCGGTGGCGCGGCTGATCGGCGCGCCTCCTGGCTACGTCGGCTACGAGGAGGGCGGTCACCTGACCGAACAGGTGCGCCGGAAGCCCTATTCGGTGATCCTCTTCGACGAGGTCGAGAAGGCGCACCCGGACGTGTTCAACGTGCTGCTCCAGGTGCTGGACGACGGCCGCATGACCGACGGCCAGGGCCGCACCGTGGATTTCAAGAACACCGTGATCGTGATGACCTCGAATCTCGGCAGCCAGATGATCCATCAGATGTCCGGCGACGACTACCAGGTGATCAAGCTCGCGGTGATGGCCGAGGTGAAGAGCTTCTTCCGGCCCGAGTTCGTGAACCGCATCGACGAGATCGTGGTCTTCCATTCGCTCGACGAGAAGAACATCGCCGGCATCGCCAGGATTCAGCTGGGCTTGCTGGAGAAGCGCCTGGCGCGGCTGGAGATGACGCTGGAAGTGACCGATGCCGCCCTGGCGGAACTGGCCAGCGCCGGCTTCGATCCGGTGTATGGCGCGAGACCCCTGAAGCGCGCGATCCAGGACCGGATCGAGAACCCCCTGGCGAAGCAGATCTTGGAAGGGAAATTCGCCGCCAAGGACGCGATCCGCGTCGATGCCCAGCGCGGATCGATCAGCTTCGAGAAGCGCGGCTGAGTCAGCTAGGTCTGGCCGTATCTGACCAGGGTGTTGCGGCCGGCGTTCTTGGCGCGGTACATGGCGCTGTCGGCGTTCTTCATCAGGCTGTCGATGTCCTCGCCGTCCTCGGGATAGACGCTGATGCCGATGCTGGCGGTGAGCTGCAATTCCAGACCGTCGACGGCATAGGGCTCGGCGATGATGTCGAGCAGCTTGCCGCCCAGTTGGACGAGCGGCTCGGACTCGGGCAGTTCGGGCACCAGGATGACGAATTCGTCGCCGCCGTGGCGCGACACGGTGTCGCTGTCGCGCACCTTGGCCTCGAGCCGCCGCGCCACCTCGCGCAGCACCGCGTCGCCGACGTCGTGGCCGTAGCTGTCGTTGATCGGCTTGAAGCCGTCCAGGTCGAGGAAGAGCACGGCGAAGCGCTTGTCGTAGCGTCTGGCGCTGGTCAGCGTATTGCTCATGCGGTCGAACAGTAGGCTGCGATTGGGCAGGTCGGTCAGCGGGTCGTAATGGGCGAGGCGGCGGATGCGCTCCTCGTCGCGTTTGCGTTCGCTGATGTCGGTGAAAATGGCGACGTAATTGGCAATCTTGCCGTTGTCCAGACGCACCGCGCTGATCGACAGCCACTCCGCGGCGATGCTGCCGTCCTTGCGCCGGTTGCTGATCTCGCCCTCCCAGTGATTGGCCTCGATCAGCCGGCGCCACATCTCGGCGTAGAAGGCCTTCGGGTACTGGCCGGATTGCAACTGTTGCGGCGTCTGGCCCCTGATCTCTTCCTCGCTGTAGCCGGTGATCGCCGTGAAGGCGCGGTTGGCCGAGAGGATGCGCGTCTCGGCATCGGTGATCACGATGCCCTCGTGGCTGTTCTCGAACACCTTGGCGGCGAGCAGGAGTTGCGTCTGCGCTTCCTTGCGCGAACTGACGTCGACGATCAGTGCGACCAGGCCGATGCGCCGTCCGCTCGCGTCGAGCAGCCGGCGGGCGGAGAGTTCGCCCCAGAACTCGCTGCCGTCGCGGCGCTGGTAATGCCGCTCGACGGTGACGAAATCGAGCGAGCTGGAAAGCAGCGACAGCATGCTCGCGCGGCCGATCTCGCGCTCGTCCGGGTGCACCTGCGCGACGTATTCGCTGCCGATCAATTCGGCCAGCGGCCGGTCGAACATCTCGGCCATGCGCCGGTTGGCGTGGATGATCCGGCCCGCGTGGTCGACCAGGAAGATCGCGGCGTTCGAGGTGTCGTAGATGGCGCGCAACTGGCGCTCGCCGGCGGCCAGCGCCAGCAGCGTGCGCCGGCGCTCGTTGATCAGGATGGCCAGGGACATGCCGGTGACGGCCAGGCTGGCGGCGAAGAGCCAGAAGCCGCTCATTCCGGTGGCGGCGAAATCATGGGCGAAGGTGCCGGTGCCGAGGTCGATGCTGGCCAGCGCCATCGCCAGCGTCGTCAGGATGAACAGCGTCGTGACCCGTCGGCCGAAGCGCAGCGCGGCCCAGATGGCCAGGGGAAACATCATGAAGCCGTGCGCATAGTCGCCGAGCAGCGCCCGCTTCCAGCCGCCGAAAATGATGGCGCCGGCGGCCAGGGTGATGACGGTGAACAGCGCCACTTCCAGCCAGTAGCGGGCAGATCGGGGCAGGTCGGCCGGCCTGGCCCAGACCAGGAACAGCGGGGCGAGAACCAGCACGCCGAGCCAGTCGCCCATCGCCCATTTCAGCCAGGCCAGCGGCGCCATATCCCCGTTCAGGGCACCGCTTGAGGTCAGGACGAGGGTGCCGATGCCGGCGCCGAGCAATGCGGCGAGGGCGCCGGCCAGCGCCAGTGCCAGGTAGTCGGACAGGCGGTTCAAGCCGCGATCGAAATCGCGCCGGCGGGCGAGGCCGCGGTAGCCCGCCCAGGCCGCCAGCGCCTGGATGCAGCCGATGACCATGGCCAGCCCCAGGTTGCCCAAGACCAAACGCACAGCAGATGCCATCAAACCAGCCCGATTGCATGGCGGTCGGCAAATGTAACACGGGTGAAACGAAAGACATAGAGCCGGGCCGGCCTCGCGGCCCGGCGCCGGATCAGTTGAGTTTGAGCACGCCGCGCTTGAGTCCCGCGTCGTCCGGATGCGCGGAGATGACGAAGCCCAGGCTGGAGACGAACTTGATCATGCGCCGGTTCTCGGCCAGGAAGTCGCCGGTCATGTACTTCAGGCCGCGGGACTTCGCGGCGTCGATCAGCATCGTCATCAGCCGGCGGGCCAGTCCCTTGCCCTGCCAGGCGTCGGCGACGACGATGGCGAATTCGCAGGATTCGGCGTCGGGATTGGTGGCGTAGCGGACCACCCCGAGTTCCAGCTCGCGGCCGTTCTCTTCCACGGTGGCGACGAAGGCCATCTCCCTGTCGTAGTCGATCTGGGTCAGGCGGGTGAGCTGGGAGGGCGCCAGTTCGCGGATGGTGTTCATGAAGCGGAAATACTTGCTCTCCGCCGACAGCCCCTTGACGAACACCTGTTCCATCCCGGCGTCCTCCGGCTTGATCGGACGGATGGTCACGATCTGGCCCCCGTCGTCCCGGTAGCGCTGCGTCTGGTGCGACGGATAGGGATGGATCGCCATGTGCTCGTAAGCGCCGATCTGGGACGCCAGCTTACTGATCACGATGCGCGCGTCGACGGCGACGGCGCCGTGTTCGTCGACGATCAGCGGATTGATCTCCATCGTGCGCAGCCAGGGCAGCTCGCAGACCATCTCCGAGACGCGCAGCAAGACCGCCTCGATCGCCCCCATGCTCACCGCCGGCATGCTGCGCAGGCTGCCCAGCCGGGCGATGTGGCGCGTCGTCTGGAGCATGTCGGCGACCAGGACGCTGTTCAAGGGCGGCAGCGCGACGGCGCGCTCCTTGCCGGCTTCGACGCCGGTGCCGCCGGGCCCCAGGGTGATCACCGGGCCGAAGATCACGTCCTGGGTCATGCCGACCATCAGCTCCCGGCCGTTGGGCTTGACGATCATCGGCTCGATGGCGATGCCGTTGATCGAGGCTTCGGGCTGGCGCCGATGCACCTCGGCGACGATTTCCTGATAGGCCTCGCCGACCGCGGCCAGGGTGCACAGATTCAGGCGCACGCCGCCGACGTCCGACTTGTGGATGATCTGCAGCGAGTCGACCTTCATCACCACCGGCAGGCCGATCTCCTCGGCCAGCAGCACCGCCTCGGCCTGCGATCGCGCCACCACGGTCTGCGCGATCGGGATGTGGAAGGCGGCCAGCAGCGCCTTCGACTCGATCTCCGAGAGCACGCTGCGCCCCTGCGCCAGCGCCGTCTCGATCACCAGCCGGGCGCTGGCCAGGCGCGGCGCGACGTGGTCTGCGAGCGCCGCCGGCGTCTGCATCAAGAGCTTCTGGTTGCGGTAGTAGTTGGAAATGTGCGAGAACAGTTCCACCGCCGGTTCGGGCGTGCGGAAGGAGGGGATGCCCGCACCGGCAAACAGCCGCCGCGCTTCGCGCACCTGCTCCTCGCCCATCCAGCAGGTGACCAGCGGCTTGTCCGATTTCCTCGCGGTCTCGATCACCACCCGCGCCGCCTGGGTCGGGTCGGTCATCGCCTGCGGCGTCAGGATGGCGAGCACGCCGTCGATGTGGTCGTCTTCCAGGCAGGCCGAGAGCGCCGCCGCGTAGCGCGCCGGATCGGCGTCGCCGACGATGTCCAGGGGATTGGCCCGCGACCAGGTCGGCGGCAGCGTCTCCTTGAGCTTGCGCCGGGTCGCCGGATCGAGCGTGGCCAGCGGCACGCCGATGTCGGCGGCGTGATCGGCCGCCATCACGCCCGGACCGCCGCCGTTGGTGATGATCGCCAGCCGGTTGCCGCGCGGACGGAAATGCGAGAACAGCGCCTGCGCCGCGGCGTACATCTGGTCGACCGTGGCCAGGCGCACCACACCGGCCCGGCGCAGGGCGGCGTCGAAGACGTCGTCGGCGCCGACCAGCGCGCCGGTATGCGACAGCACCGCCTGTTCGCCGGCCGGGTGGCGGCCGACCTTGATCAGCAGCACCGGCTTGCAGCGCGCCGCGGCGCGCAGCGCGCTCATGAAGCGGCGGGCGTTCTTGATGCCTTCGATGTAGAGGAAGATGTTCTCGGTCTTCGGATCGGAGACCAGGTAATCGAGGCTCTCGCCGAAATCGACGTCGGCGGAGCTGCCCATCGACACGACGCTGGAGAAGCCGACCTTGTTGGGCAACGCCCAGTCGAGGATGGCGGTGCACAGCGCCCCGGACTGGGAGATCAGGCCGATGCTGCCGGGGTTGGCGCTGCCGTTGGCGAAGCTCAGATTGATGCCGCTGCCCGGGCGCATGATGCCCAGCGAATTGGGCCCGAGCAGGCGCATCTTGTGGCGCCGCGCGCTCTCCAGCACGGCCCGCTCCAGCGCCGCGCCCTGCCTGCCGTTCTCGGCAAAGCCGCCGGAAATGACGATCGCGCATCTCACCCCGGCCTGGCCGCAGGCCTCGACGATCGTGGGCACGGTCGCCGCCCGGGTGCAGATCACGGCCAGATCGAGCCGTTGCGGAATCTGCTCGACCGAGGCATGGCAGGGCTGGCCGAAGATGGTCTGGTGCTTGGGATTGACCAGGTACAGGCGGCCCTGGTAGCCCGAATCGAGCATGTTGCGGATCAGGGTGTTGCCGATCGAGTTCGGGGTCTCGGAGGCGCCGATGATGGCGACCGAGCCGGGTTCGAAGAGCGGGGTCAGGTAATGCTGTTCGGTATCCATGGCTCTCTTCTCGCCGCCCCTGAAGGCGGAGCCGCGTAAGGTGTATTATTTCACCTATTGCACTGCAACAGGAGCATTGATGAGTTCTCATGGTTCAACCGGCCGCTCTAGCCAGAAAAGCCTGGCGCTGGCGGCCCTGGGCGTGGTGTACGGCGACATCGGCACCAGTCCGCTCTACACCATGAAGGAGGTTTTCGCCGGCTCCCATCATCATCCGGTGCCGATCACGCCCGACAACGTCCTGGGCATCCTGTCGCTGATCTTCTGGGCGCTGACCATCGTCGTCACGGTGAAATACGTGATCTTCATCATGCGCGCCGACAACAAGGGCGAGGGCGGCATCATGGCCCTGATGGCGCTGGCGCTGCGCCCGGCGGCGGAGGGCTCGCGCCGGCGCAACGTGATCCTGATCCTGGGCCTGTTCGGCGCGGCGCTGTTCTACGGCGACGGCGTGGTGACGCCGGCGATCTCGGTGCTCTCGGCGGTGGAAGGCCTGGAGATCGCCGCCCCGGGCCTGAAGACCTTCGTGATCCCGGTCACCTTGCTGGTCCTACTGCTGCTGTTCCTGTTCCAGAAGAAGGGCACGGGCGGCATCGGCGCGCTGTTCGGGCCGGTGATGATGCTCTGGTTCGCGACGCTGGCGCTGCTGGGGGTGCTCAACATCGCCGCCCACCCCGGGGTGCTGGCCGCGCTCGATCCCTTCCACGGCCTGCGCTTCCTGCTCAGGCACCCGGCGCTGGGCTTCTTCTCGCTGGGCGCGGTGGTGCTGGCGCTGACCGGCGCCGAGGCGCTGTACGCCGACATGGGCCACTTCGGCCGCAGACCGATCCAGCTCGCCTGGTTCTGTCTGGTGCTGCCGGCCCTGGTGCTCAATTATTTCGGCCAGGGGGCCTTGCTGATCCAGCACACGGGGGCGATCCAGAATCCCTTCTACCTGCTGGCGCCGGGCTGGGCGCTCTATCCGCTGGTGGCGCTGGCCACGGTGGCGACGGTGATCGCTTCGCAGGCGGTGATCTCCGGCGCCTTCTCGATCACCCAGCAGGCGATCCAGCTCGGCTACTCGCCCCGTCTCGAGGTGCAGCACACCTCGGACCGCGAGATCGGCCAGATCTACCTGCCGAGCATCAACTGGACCCTGCTGATCGCCGTGGTCGCGCTGGTGCTGGGTTTCGGCTCCTCGACCAACCTCGCCGGCGCCTACGGCATCGCGGTCACCGGCACCATGCTGATCACCAACATTCTCGCCGTCTGCGTCACCCGCTGGCTGTGGAACTGGGCTTGGTGGCGGGCGCTGCTCGGCGTCTTGCCGTTCATGTGCATCGATCTGGCCTTCTTCTCCGCCAACATGGTGAAGGTCTTCGACGGCGGCTGGTTCCCGCTGCTCTTCGGCCTGGGCGTGTTCCTGCTGCTGACCACCTGGAAGCGCGGCCGGCTGCTGCTCTCCCAGCAACTGCAGCAGGGGGCGCTCGAGCTCAAACCGTTCATCGAGAGCGTGAACCTGGGCGGCACGACGCGCGTGCCGGGCACCGCGGTATTCATGACGCCCAATCCAGATGCGGTGCCGCAGGCCCTGCTGCACAGCCTCAAGCACTACAAGGTGGTGCACGAGCGGATGGTGATCGTCACCGTCAAGGTGTTGGACGTGCCGCGCGTGGCCAATGCGCAGCGGGTGACGGTGGAAGCGCTGGCCAACAATTTCTGGCGGGTCAAGGTCTATTACGGCTTCATGGACGAGCCCGACCTGCCGCAGGCGCTCGAATGGTGCGCCGAGCAGGGGCTGCATCTCGACATGATGGACACCTCCTTCTTCCTGAGCCGCGAGACGCTGATCTCCGGCCCCGGCACCAGCATGGTTCGCTGGCGCGAGAAGCTGTTTTCCGCCATGTTCAGGAACGCCGGCAGCGTCACCAGCTTCTTCAAGCTGCCGGCCAACCGCGTGGTCGAACTCGGCGCCCAGGTGGTGCTGTGAGCGGCAGTGGTGCACGAAGTCCCGCCGCCTTCCGCCTGGGTTGACCGCTTCGCGCCCTTGATTCCCGCGGGCGGAGCGGTGCTCGATCTCGCCTGCGGCTCCGGTCGGCACAGCCGGCTGCTGGCCGGCATGGGCCACCCGGTCGAGGCCGTCGATCGCGACGCGACTGCGCTCGCGTCCTTGCAGGATCTCCCCGGCGTCAGCACGAATTGCGCCGATCTCGAGGGCGGTCCCTGGCCCTACGGCGGGCGCGGCTTCGCCGGCATCGTCGTCGCCAACTACCTGTGGCGGCCGCTCTTCCCGCATCTCCTGGCGGCGCTCGATCCGGGCGGCGTGCTGATCTACGAGACCTTCATGCTCGGCCACGAGCGCTTTGGCAAGCCCGCCAATCCCGCCTTCCTGCTGCGCACCAACGAGTTGCTCGACCTGGTGCGTCCCCGCCTGACGGTGGTCGCCTTCGAGCAGGGCGAGGTGCGGCTGCCCAGGCCGGCGGTGGTGCAGCGCCTGTGCGCGCTGCGCGGCGGCGCGCTCGTCCTGCCAGACTGAGGGTTTCAGGCGGCGAGTCCGATCGCCCCGGCGTCGAACTGCTGTTCGAGTTCCTGCCAACGCTGCCTAGCCTGCTCGATGCTGGCCTGCTTGACGTGGCCGTAGCCGCGAATGTGTTCCGGCACGGTCGCGATGGCCAGCGCGAGGCCGAGATTGTCGCGGGTGAGCCGCGGCAACAGGCGCTCGATCCGCGCGCGATACTCGCCGATCAGCGCGCGCTCCCGGCGGCGCTCGGCGCTGCGGCCGAAGGGGTCGAGGAGCGTGCCGCGCAGTCCGCGCAAGCCGGAGAGCAGCGAGAACATCGGCAGCATCCAGGCGCCGTATTCGGACTTGAGCGGATGGCCGTCGGCGCCCTTGTTCGCGAACAGGGGCGGCGCCAGGTTGAATTTCAGCTGGATCTCGCCCTCGAAGGTCTCGGAGAGCTTGCGCCTGAATTCGGGACTGGCGTAGAGGCGGGCGACCTCGTACTCGTCCTTGATCGCCATCAGCCTGAACAGATGATGGGCCACCGCCCGGGAGAGATTCGTGCCCGCTCCCAGCGCCGCCTCGCACGTGCGCACCCGCTCGACGAAGGCGGCATAGGCTTGGGCATAAGCGCGGTTCTGGTAGGCGCTGAGGAAGGTCTTGCGGCGCAAGACCAGCGCGTTCACGCTCTGCGGCAGCGGCAATGCCTGCGCCGGCAGGGCGATCCTGGTCACCGCCTCGATGTCCGCGGCGGCGCGCCGTCCCCAGGCGAAGGCCTGCTGGTTGGCCGAGACCGCGACGCCGTTCAGTTCGATCGCCCTCAGGATCGCGGCTGCCGTGAGCGGGATGCGGCCCTGCTGCCAGGCGTAGCCGAGCATGAACAGGTTGGTGGCGATGGCGTCGCCCATCAGCGCGGTGGCGAGCCCGGTGGCGGCGATGAAATCGACCGAGCCGCCCGCCGACTCCTCGATCAGGCCGCGGATTGCCGCCGCCGGAAAGTTCCAGTCGGGGTTACGGGCGAATTCGCCGGTGGGCTGCTCGTGGCTGTTGATGATGGCGTGGGTGCGGCCCGGGCGCATCTTCGAGATCGCATCCTGGCCGCCGGAGGTGAGCAGGTCGCAGCCCAGGATCAGGTCGGCCTCGCCGGTGGCGACGCGCTGGGCGCGGATCTGTTCCGGAGCGGCCGCGAGCCGGACGTGGGAGCTCACCGCGCCGTTCTTCTGCGACATGCCGGTCATGTCGAGCACCGAGGCGCCTCGGCCCGAGAGATGCGCGGCCATGCCCAAGAGCGCGCCGATGGTGATGACGCCGGTGCCGCCGATGCCGGTGATCAGGATGTTGTAGGGCTTGTCCAGAGACGGCAGCGCCGGCTCCGCCAGCGCCGGCAGATCGGCGACAGCCTTGCCGCTCCTGGCGCGGCGCACCGTGCCGCCTGTGACGGTGACGAAGCTCGGGCAGAAGCCCTGGACGCAGGAATAGTCCTTGTTGCAGGAGGACTGGTCGATCACCCGCTTGCGCCCGAATTCCGTCTCCAGCGGCAGGATAGCGGTGCAGTTCGAGCGCACGCCGCAGTCGCCGCAACCCTCGCACACCGCCTCGTTGATGAACATCCGGCGGGCCGGATCCGGGTACTGCCCGCGCTTCCTGCGGCGGCGTTTTTCCGCGGCGCAGGTCTGGTCGTAAATGATCACCGAGACGCCCTGGAACTCCCGCAGTTCGCGCTGCACCGCGTCGAGCTCCGAGCGGTGATGCACGGTGGCGATCTGCGGCAATCCTTCGCGTTTGGCGTAGCGCGCGGGATCCTCGGCCACCACCGCGATGCGCTTGACGCCCTCGGCCGCCACCTGGCTCGCGATCATCGGCACCGAGGTGTGGCCGTCGATCGGCTGGCCGCCGGTCATCGCCACCGCGTCGTTGAACAGGATCTTGTAGGTGATGCCGGGACGGG
>JAJZPJ010000026.1:0-4225 GCA_021811225.1 Pseudomonadota bacterium | reverse complement strand
GGTTGTCGAAAGCAGCCACCGCGGCGCGGATGGCGAGATAGCCGGAGTGGAAGTAGGTGCCGTCGCCCAGATTGGCGAAGACGTGGTTCAGGCCCGAGAAGGGCGCCTGGCCGATCCAGGTCGCGCCCTCGCCGCCCATGTGGGTGATGGTCTTGTTGCCCTCGGGGAAGATCGATGCCGCCATCACGTGGCAGCCGATGCCCGCCAGCGCCAGGCTGCCCTCGGGCACCCGGGTGGAGGTGTTGTGCGGACAGCCCGAGCAGTAGTAGGCCGGGCGCGGCGGGGTATTCACGGCCTTTTGCAGCACCGCATCCTTCTGTTCCAGGAAGGCCAGCCGGGCGCTGATGCGCTCGCTCTGGTGGAAGCGGTTGATGCGCGCGGCGATCACCCGGGCGATCTGCGCCACCGAGAAATCGGCCTTGCTGGTGAGCAGCCAGTTGCCGTGGGGATGGACCCACTCGCCCTTCTCGTCGAACTTGCCGATGACCCGCGGCCGGACGTCCTCGCGCCAGTTGTAGAGCTGCTCCTTCAGCTGGTATTCGACGATCTGGCGCTTCTCTTCGACCACCAGGATCTCCTCCAGCCCGGTGGCGAATTCGCGCACGCTGTCGGGCTCCAGCGGCCAGGGCATGGACACCTTGAACAGGCGGACGCCGATCTCCCGGGCGTGGCGCTCGTCTATGCCCAGCTCGTCCAGGGCTTCGAGCACGTCGAGGTAGGACTTGCCCGAGGCGACGATGCCCAGGCGGGCATCGGGCGCGTCGATCATGGTGCGGTTTAAGCGGTTGGCGCGGGCGTAGGCGAGCGCGGCGTAGATCTTGTAGTCCTGCATCAGCGCTTCCTGGTGGCGCGCCTGCAGGCCGATGTATTCGTTGGTGAGCCGGGCGTTCATGCCGCCCTCGGGAATGATGAAGTCCTCGGGCAGGACGATGTTCACGCGGAACGGATCGGCCTCGATCGAGGCGCTCGATTCGACGGTGTCGGCCAGCGCCTTGAAGCCGACCAGGCAGCCCGAGAAGCGCGACATGGCCCAGCCGTGCAGGCCGAGATCGACGTACTCCTGCACGTTGCAGGGATAGAGCAGGGGGATCATCGCCGCCGCGAACTGGTGATCGCTCTGGTGCGGCAGCGTCGACGAGAAGGCGCCGTGGTCGTCGCCGGCCACCAGCAGCACGCCGCCGTGCCGGCTGGTGCCGAAGTGGTTGGCGTGCTTGAACACGTCGCCGCAGCGGTCGACGCCCGGGCCCTTGCCGTACCACATCGCGAAGACGCCATCGTAGGGGCTGGGACCGATCAGACCGACCTGCTGGCTGCCCCAGACCGCGGTGGCGGCGAGATCCTCGTTGATGCCCGGCTGGAACTTCACGTGGTTCGCTTCGAGCTGGCTCTGCGCCGACCACAGCGCCTGGTCTAGGCCGCCCAGCGGCGAGCCGCGATAGCCGGAGACGAAGCCCGCGGTATTCACGCCGGCGGCCTCATCGCGCCAGCGCTGGAGCAGCGGCAGTCTGACCAGCGCCTGCACGCCGGAGAGGTAGATGCGGCCTTGCCGCAGCGTGTATTTGTCTTCGAGGCTGACCTCGCGCAGGGCGTCGGCGAGGGCCGGGGAATGCGTGACGGCGGTGCTGTCCATCGGACGTCTCCAAAATTTTGTCTTGGATCGAAGGCGCGCCGCCGGGGATGTTGGCGACGCGGTCTCATGCCGGCGGGTCGATCGGACGCGGCCGGCGGGGCAATGATAGCCGATGCCGACCGAACTGGAAATGCGGCGCCCTCAGGCGCGTGCCAGAATCTCGCGCGCCAGGCGCGCCATGCCGTCCGGCGACAGGTCGTCGCAGTCGATCCTGGCGGCATCGCTGAAGCCGGCGAAGTTCTTCGCCTGCGAGCGCAGGTAGAGCGGATCGTAGTGCCGTTCCAGCAGTTCTTCGACCAGTTCGGAAAATTCGCCGCCTTGCGCCAGCGCTATCCAGCGCGCCACCGTCTCGCGGCTTTGCAGTCCGGTGAGCTGGGACAAACGCTCGATCAGCCAGGCGGGATCGGCGAGGAAGTAGTCGTAGTCCTGCAGCAGGAACTCGACCCGGGCCGCGATCGTGGCTTCGATGCGCAGGCCGGGCGCGGCGCGGATGGCTTCGAGCAGCGCGTCGGGCAGTTGCACGCTGCCGATCCTGCGGCTCTCCGCCTCGACATACACCGGCCGGTCCTGATCGAACGCGCTAAGGCATGCGTGGATGCGGCTCTCGAAGGTCCGCTGCGAGGGCTGTTGCGTCTGCGGCAGCGGGCCCAGCACCGAGCCCTTGTGGCTGGCCAGCTCCTCCAGATGCAGTACCTGGGCGCCGGCGGCGGCGAGGGCTTCGAGCAGACGGCTCTTGCCGCTGCCGGTGGCGCCGCCCACGACGCGGTAGTCGAAGCGCTGGGGCAGGAGCGCGAGCTCGTCGATGACGTGGCGGCGCCAGGCCTTGTAGCCGCCCTCCAGGCGCTGCGCGTCCCAGCCGATCTGGCGCAGGATGTGGCTGAAGGCGCCGCTCCTCTGGCCGCCGCGCCAGCAATAGACCAGCGGCCGCCAGCCGCGCGGCCGGTCCGCGAACAGACGCTCGATGTGATCGGCGACGTGGCGCGCCACCCAGACCGCGCCGATTTTTCTCGCCTCGAAGGGCGAGTCCTGGTAGAGCGTGCCGACCCGGGCGCGCTGGCTGTCGTCCAGCACCGGGCAGCTGATCGCGCCGGGAATGTGGTCGTCGGCGTACTCCGCCGGCGAGCGGGCGTCGATCAGCTCGTCAAATTCGCCCAACTGTGCTACGGTTGCGGCCCCCTGGATTCTGCTTCCGGCGGTCGAAGGTTTTGGGGTTTTCAATGGGACTGTAGTCTGTATCGAGGGGCAGCAAGGGAATGAGGCGATGAGAGGCAATGAGGCAATGGGCATCAAGCTGACGCAATTCTCTCACGGCGGCGGCTGCGGCTGCAAAATGGCCCCGGCCGTGCTCGCCGAGATTCTCGCCAGGACGCCGCTGCCGACGCTGCCGCCGGAACTGCTGGTGGGCACCGAGACTTCCGACGACGCCGCGGTCTATCAACTGAACGCCGAGCAGGCGATCGTCGCCACCACCGATTTCTTCACGCCGATCGTCGATGATCCGCGCGACTTCGGCCGCATCGCCGCCGCCAACGCGCTCTCCGACGTCTATGCGATGGGCGGCAGGCCGCTGTTCGCGCTGGCCCTGGTCGGCATGCCGCTGGACAAGCTGCCTCCCGCGGTGATCGGCGAGATCCTGGGCGGCGGCGCCGAGATCTGCGCCAAGGCCGGCATCGTCGTCGCCGGCGGCCACTCGATCGACGTGCAGGAACCGATCTACGGCCTGGTCGCCCTGGGGCTGGTGCATCCCCGCCAGGTCAAGAAGAACAACGGTGCCAGGGCCGGCGACATCCTGATCCTGGGCAAGCCGCTGGGCATCGGCATCCTCTCCGCGGCGCTGAAGAAGGGCCTGCTCCCGGCTTCGGGTTATGCCGAGATGCTGGCGCAGACGACCCAGCTCAACACGCCGGGTACGGCGCTGGCGGGGATCGACGGCGTCCATGCGATGACCGACGTCACCGGCTTCGGCCTGGCCGGCCACCTGCTGGAGATCTGCCGCGGCTCGGGACTCTCGGCCGAGATCGATTTCGCAGCGCTGCCCTTGATCGCCGAGGCGGAACGTCTGGTGCAGGAGGGCATCAGCACCGGCGCTTCGGCGCGCAACTGGGCGAGCTACGGAGAGCAGGTGCTGCTTCCGCCCGGTGCCGAAGAATGGCAGCAGAAGCTGATCACCGATCCCCAGACCAGCGGCGGTCTGCTGGTGGCCTGCGCGCCCGGCGCCGTCCAACGCGCGCTGGCCGAGTTCGCGCGCGAAGGCTTTTCTCCGGCGCTGATCGGCAGGATGGAAGACGGTGCGCCGCGGCTCAAGGTTTCCTGAGCAGCGGCAACAGGACGCGCCAGACGTTGTCGAGCATCTTGGGCTGCAACGCGGCGGTGGGATGCAATCCGTCTGCCTGGAAGGCGGCGCGATCCTCGGCGAAGCCCTCGAACAGGAAGGGCAGCAGTGCGGTGCGGCGTTTTCGCGCCAGTTCGGCGTAGCTGTCGGCAAACCCCTTCGTGTAGTCGCTGCCGTAGTTGGGCGGCAGCCTGATGCCGACCAGCAGCACGCGGACGTGGCGCGCCTGGCACTGCCGGATCATGGTGTCGAGGTTGCCGCGC
>JAJZPJ010000254.1 GCA_021811225.1 Pseudomonadota bacterium | reverse complement strand
CTGCGAAAAAAGCGCGCACGGTCGATGCGACGTCATCGAGCGCGACATCCTTCAGCGCCGCCTCCAGGTCGGCCACGGCGCGCCTGGGATTGACGAAGATGTCGCCGGAAAACCACACCTGCCTGAGCCTTCCGCCCGGAATGTCGCAGGCCAAGGCCGCGCGCAGCAGACCGCCGGGAAACTTCCTGCCGGCTTCGAGTATGGGCAGATCCGAGCGGGGCTTGGCCACCAGATTGATCCACTCGGGAGTGTCGATCTCGCGCAAGGCGACTTGGTAGAGCGCCAACTCGTCAGCGCTGAGTTCCCCCGGTTCGAAATCGACGCCGAACTCGGCGGCGAAAGAACGCTGCAACGCCTCCTTGACCTGCGCCAGCGGCGGCGTGAAGCCGAGCAGATCGGCGAGATTGGCGACCCGGCTGCGGGCGTCTGCGATCGCCTTGTCGGAGAACTTTTCCGCCGGGATGCGCAGGATGCGCAGCATTTTTTCGACGTCGAATTCGACCAGCAGCGTCCCCTGGTAGAGCAGGGCATCGCCGTCCCGGAGGCCGCCGGTGCCGGAGATTTTCCGCCCGCCGACCTCGATGTCGTTCCTCGGCCGGAACCGGGCATCGACGCCGAACGCAGACACGGCGCGCGCCGCCGCCCCGCAGATGCGCCGGGCGATGCCCGCCATGTCGTGGCTGCCGAGTTCAGATTGGTGCAGGTAGAGCTCCCAGCCGAACTGGGTCTCGTCCATGTAGATGGCGCCGCCGCCGCTGATCCGGCGCTGGATGGCGATGCCGTGTTCGGCGCAGTAGTCGAGCCGCAGTTCCTGCTCCGCGCTCT
Organism: Pseudomonadota bacterium; assembly: GCA_021811225.1. GTDB lineage: Bacteria > Pseudomonadota > Gammaproteobacteria > Burkholderiales > Rhodocyclaceae > CAIYYX01. The sequence goes on along the minus strand of JAJZPJ010000254.1, from coordinate 2,509 downwards.
GGTGATAGCCCAAGAGCGCCGACGGCGCGAATTGCAGGAAGCGCAAGGTGCTGCGGCCACCCCGTCCGCGACTCTCCAGCAGCGCCCGGTTGACCGCGAAGTGCTCGGCGGCGCGGCGAACGCCGGCGTCGATCACGCGCCAGCGAGGCTTCATCCGGACAGGGGCACGTCAGCGGCAGACGAAGCCGTCGGCGGCCATCTTGGCCTTGAAGGCCTCGGCGACGGCACTGCCGGTGACCAGCCGGCCCGCCTCGCCGTCCCAGTCGAACGGCTTCAGCTTGACCGCCCAGCCCTGCCCGTACGGGTCGGCATTGATGATGGACGGCTTGGCGGCGATCGCCTCGTTGATGCGGACGATCTCCCCGCCCACCGGTGCCTTGATCGGGCCGACCCACTTGCCGGACTCGACCGAGGCCAGCGACTTCCCCTGTTCGACCCGGCTGCCGACCTTCTTGGGCAGATAAGCGACCAGCTCGCCGACCAGGCCGCAGGCGTAAGTGGTCATGCCGACGGTGATCGTGCCGTCGGCCTCCCGCCGCGCCCAGACGTTATTGGCGACGTCATAGAACAGATCGGCGGGCAGGTAACAGTTTCCTACGGTCGCCATGTGTCGCAGAGCTCCTGGCCGGATTCGAATGAAGAGCGCTCTGGCGCGGGCCTGCGCCAGGGTGCCGCCAGGTTTTCAGCAAGCTACCGTCTCATTTGCGCTTCAGGAAGAACTCGAATTCCTTGTTGTTCTCGGCGCTGCCCAGCAATTCGTTGCCGGTCTGCTTGGCGAAGGCCTGGAAATCCTTCACCGATCCGGGGTCGGTAGACAGGATGCGCAGCACCTGGCCGCCGCTCATGTCGGTCAGCGCCTTCTTCGCGCGCAGGATGGGCAACGGGCAGTTCAGGCCGCGAGCATCGAGTTCTTTGTCAAAGTTCATGTTGCTTCCTCACAGTTTGGGCGTGGAAAAAATAATCCTTATAAACCAGCTCGGCACAGAGTTCAACACTTTACACCTGCCGGCCGGTCGGATCGGACGTGACACACTTGCAGAAAAACGCGCGGCGAGCCATTCCCCGCTCGCGCAACGGTCAGACAACTTGCGCCGCCAAATGACCGTCACGCGGCCTTTGCGATGCAGGGCGAGACGAACAGGTGGCCCTTCCAGCCGCCACGAACGGTGAGCGCGGCGACGAATGTCCACATCGACGCAAGGGCGATGCACAGCACGGCGCCGAAGATAGAGAAGGCGCCGAGCTTGAGCAGAAACCCCAGCTTCAGGGTCGCCAGGGTGAATACCCCCAGCGGAAAGGTGTAGCCCCACCAGCCGAGGTTGAAGGGGATTCCCGCGCGGAAATGACGGACCGTGATGAGGAGGGCCAGCAGCGTCCACCAGAGACCGGCACCCCAGAGCAGCAAGCCGCCGATAATGCCGATTCCATAGGCGATCGTGCCGATGCCGGCCATGCCCTGCGCGGAAAAGATGGCGGGGGCATCGACACCCAGCACCAGCATCCCGAGCGCGCCCGTTCCCAGAGGGCCGAGCGGCAACCAGCTCGATGCCGCCATGCTGTCGGGCGGCAGCTTGTGCAGCGACATGCGCAGGATCAGTATCGTGATGATCCCCAAGGCGACCGGTACCGAGTAAGCCCAAAGAACGTAGCTGGTGATGAGCATGCCGAACTGCTCGCTGGGATTCGTCAGGAAGGGCGCGAGCTGCCCCCCGCTCGCCGCCGCGACCTCCGCCGCGACGATCGGCAGCAGCCACACCGCCGTCATCTTGTCGATGTGATGCTCCTGCCGCGTGAACATGAAGTAGGGCAGCAGGACGCCGCAGCCGAGCGACATCGCGACGTCGATCCACCATAGCACCTGGGCGACGGCGACCATTCCCTCGCCCCAACGGGGAACGCCAAAGAGCAGAAAGCCGTTGATGATGGTCGCCAGGCCCATCGGGATGGTGCCGATGAACATCGACACGACGTTATGGCTGAAGATCTGCTTGGCCTCGTGCCAGAACATGATCCAGCGGGCAGAGTAGAGCATGGAAAAAAACAGGAACAATCCGATGTTGAACAACCACAGCCATTCGCCTATGGGCCGCAATGTCGGACCCACGCCCGGCACCTGGGGCAGGATGAGCGCCAGGACGCCGGTGCCCATGGTGGCGGCGAACCAATTGGGGGTGAACTGCCGGATCATGTCACGCGGTTGCTCGATTTGAAATGGCGGATCGAGGTCGGTGAGAACCTGGGCGTTTCGACTGGAACTCATGATCTTGTTTCCTTTTGCGCGGACACGCCGTTGCGCGAGCGCAGGCCATCGCGCTCCGCGGGCTGGCGCCGTCAGCTGTTCGGCGACTTGCGTCGCGGGCGGGTCATCGGTACATTAGAGAAACTCAATGCTCTCACAAAGCCACAGCCCGCCTGCACGGATTATTTTATTTTCGGATAAGCATTGGTGATTGTTTAAATTTGAAGAACCCCTGTACAGTGCGCCCCGCACGCCGCCAAGAAAGAACCA
>JAJZPJ010000253.1 GCA_021811225.1 Pseudomonadota bacterium | reverse complement strand
ACCGTGCCGGCCTTGGGTTTGTATTCGCAGCCTATCCAGTCAGCGTAACCGATCTTGTCCAGCCAGTCGAACAGGAAGGGGTAGTTGATCTCGCCGGTGCCCGGCTCGTTGCGTCCCGGGTTGTCGGCGAGCTGGATGTGGGCGATCTGCGCCAGATGCTTGCGCATGGTCGCGGCCAGCTCGCCCTCCATCCGCTGCATGTGGTAGATGTCGTACTGGACGAAGACGTTGTCGCTGCCGGTCGCGGCTATCAGCGCCAGGGTCTGCGCCGTGCCGTGGATAGCGAAGCCCGGGATGTCGAAGGTGTTGATCGCCTCGACCAGCAGCCTGATGCCCTCGCGCTTCAATTGATCGGCGGCGAAGCGCAGATTGGCGACCAGGGTTTCTTCGAGCTGGTCTTGCGCGACGTTCTTCGGAATGACACCGGCCAGGCAGTTCAACTGCGTGCAGCCCAGCGCCTTGGCGTACTCTACTGCCCGACCGACGCCGTCCTGGAACTCGCCGACGCGGTCGGGCAGGACCGCGATGCCGCGCTCGCCGCCGGTCCAGTTGCCGGCGGGCAGGTTGTGCAGCACCTGCTTGAGATGGTTGGCGGCCAGGCGCTCGGCCAGCTGCTCCTTCGGATAGTCGTAGGGGAACAGGTATTCCACGCCCTCGAAGCCGGACTTGGCGGCAGCCTCGAAGCGGTCGAGAAAATCGAGCTCGTTGTAGAGCATCGTCAGGTTGGCGGCGAACTTCGGCATCTATCGGTCTCCAGTCGGGTGCTTGACGCTCAGGCGAGATCGAGGACTTCCTCGAACTCGGTGACCTTGTCGATCTCGGTGCCCATCGAAATGTTGGTGACGCGCTCCAGGATCACCTCGACCACCACCGGCACCCGGTATTCGGCCATCCACTGCTCCGCCTGCGCCAGCGCCGCCTTCAGCTCTTCCGGCGTCCGCACGCGGATCGCCTTGCAGCCTAAGCCCTCGACCACCTTGACGTGATCGACGCCGTACTCGTTGAGCTCGGGCGAGTTGATGTTCTCGAACGAGAGCTGGACGCAGTGGTCGATGTTGAAGCCGCGCTGCGCCTGGCGGATCAGGCCCAGGTAGGAATTGTTGACCACGATGTGCAGGTAGGGCAATTTGAACTGCGCGCCCACCGCCAGCTCCTCGATCATGAACTGGAAGTCATAGTCGCCCGAGAGCGCCACCAGGCGTCGTTCCGGGTCGGCGGCGCGCACGCCCAGGGCGGCGGGCACGGTCCAGCCGAGCGGGCCGGCCTGGCCGCAGTTGATCCAGTGGCGTGGATGGTGGACGTGCAGGAACTGCGCGCCGGCGATCTGCGACAGGCCGATGGTGGACACGTAGCAGACGTCGCGGCCGAAGGCCTCGTTCATCGTTTGGTAGACGCGCTGCGGCTTCATCGGCACGTTGTCGAAGTCGCTTCTCCTCAGCATCGTGCGCTTGCGCTCGCGGCACTGTCCCGCCCACTCCGAGCGGTCGCGCAGGCGGCCTTCGGCCTTGAGTTCCCGGGCCACCTCGACGAACAGCGCCAGCGCCGCGCCGGCGTCGGAGGCGATGCCGAAGTCCGGGGCGAAGACGCGGCCGATCTGGGTCGGCTCGATATCCACGTGTACGAACTTCCGGCCCTTGCTATAGACGTCGATGCTGCCGGTGTGGCGGTTGGCCCAGCGGTTGCCGATGCCGAGCACGAAGTCTGAGGCGAGCATGGTGGCGTTGCCGTAGCGGTGCGAAGTCTGCAGGCCGACCATGCCGGCCATCAGCGGATGGTCGTCGGGGATCGTGCCCCAGCCCATCAGGGTCGGGATCACCGGCACGCCGGTGAGCTCGGCGAACTCCACCAGCAGCGCCGCGGCGTCGGCGTTGATGATGCCGCCGCCGGCGACGATCAGCGGCCGCTCGGCGTCGTTCAGCATGGCGATGGCGCGCGCGGCCTGCTTGCGGCTGGCGCGGGGCTTGTGCACCGGCAGCGGCTCGTAGCAGTCCGGGTCGAACTCGATCTCGCTCATCTGCACGTCGAAGGGCAGGTCGATCAGCACCGGGCCGGGCCGGCCCGAGCGCATCAGGTGGAAGGCCTGCTGGAACACCCCGGGCACCTGGGCCGGCTCGCGCACGGTCACCGCCCACTTGGTCACCGGCTTGGCGATGGACTCGATATCCACCGCCTGGAAGTCCTCCTTGTAGAGGCGCGCGCGCGGCGCCTGGCCGGTGATGCACAGGATAGGGATCGAGTCGGCGGAAGCCGAGTACAGGCCGGTGATCATGTCGGTGCCGGCCGGACCCGAGGTGCCGATGCACACGCCGATGTTGCCGGCGCGGGCGCGGGTGTAGCCCTCGGCCATGTGCGAAGCGCCCTCGACGTGGCGGGCGAGATAGTGCTTGATCTTGCCCGACGCTTTCAGCGCCGCGTAGAGCGGATTGATGGCGGCGCCGGGCACGCCGAAGGCGTCGCTGATGCCTTCCTTTTCGAGCACGCGCACGGCGGCTTCGATCGCTTTCATCCTGGCCATGATGGGACTCCCGATGGGTATGTGCGGCCATCATAGTGTGTACTTTACGTTATGATAAGCTCACAATTTATCATTCCAGCAGATACTATTTGTATATGGACAAGCTCAAGCAGATGGAAGCCCTGGTCGCCGCGGTCGATGCCGGCAGCCTGGCCAAGGCGGCGCAGGTCCTGGGTGTGACGCCGGCGATGCTCGGGCGCCGGGTCAATGCGCTGGAGCGGCGCCTGGGCGCCAAGCTGCTGCATCGCTCGACCCGCCACCTGTCGCTGACCGAGCAGGGCAGCGTCTTCGTCGAGCGCTGCCGGAAGCTCCTGGCGGAGCTCGCGGCCAGCGAGGAGATGATGAGCGCCGGCCGGCAGCGGGCCACCGGCCATCTCAGGATCACCGCGCCGGCGGGCTTCGGCCGCCGGCACGTGGCGCCGCACGCGCCGGCCTTCCTGGCCAGGAACCCCGAGGTGCAGATCTCGATCGATCTCACCGACCGCGTCGTCGATCTCACCCGGGAGGGCCACGACCTGGGCATCCGCATCGGCAGCGTGCTCGACCCCAACCTGGTGGCGCTGCGGCTGTGGCCCAACCAGCGCCTGGTGTGCGCCTCGCCCAGGTATCTGAGGCGTCACGGCACGCCCAGGACGCCCGCCGATCTGCAGCAGCACAACTGCCTCGCCTTCAATCCCCAGGGCGGGCAGCAGGGCGGCTGGTCGTTCCAGGACAAGGGCCGGCAGGTGACGATCCGCGTCCGCGGCAATCCGGACTGCAACGACGGCGAACTGCTGCACCTCTGGGCGCGGCAGGGACTGGGGCTGGCCTGGCGCTCGACCTGGGAGATCCAGGCGGACATCGAGCGCGGCGAACTGGTGACGGTG
>JAJZPJ010000025.1 GCA_021811225.1 Pseudomonadota bacterium | reverse complement strand
GCGCGGTGGCGCGGCAGCTCAGCTTTCCGGTGGGACTGCTGGCCGACTCCAGCGCCCCGGGCTACGGGCGCATCTGGCGCATTCCGGTGAGCTTCGTGATCGACCGGGCAGGTCTGTTGCGCGACAATGGCTGGGACGATGCCCACCCAGCGTGGACGCACCAGAGACTTACTCACGTCGTGACACCGCTGCTGACGACGAAGGGCTAAACAACCCCGGCCGCATCGCGTGCCAGCTTTCTCTGCCCTGTTGCGCAATGTGCAGCGGAACGCTCGGCGCTTGAATTCGGACTAAAAATCGAGAAAATGTCGCACGACCCCATTTGCGACGCGCCGACCCGGCCCCCTTGATTCAAATCAAGGTTGCAACGTCTCCTCCTATTATAATATGCCATGGACACGCTAATCGCTCCCCGACGCCGGGCTCTCGTGCAAGCGCTGGGTGCGGCGTCGCTGCTCTCTGCGTGCGGTGGTTCGCGTGCGCTGCGTGTGTCACCGGCGGCTGAATTCAGCGGTTTGACCATGGGCTCGGCTTATACGGTCAAGATCGCCGGCGCTGCGCTCTCGCCGATACTGCGGGCCACCGCGCGCAACGCCGTGGCCGTAGCGCTGGGCGCGGTGGACATCGCGATGTCGACGTTCCGGCCGCAGTCGGAATTGTCGCGCTTCAACGCACACGCAACAACCAAGCCCTTCACACTGTCGCCGGATACGTTCTCAGTGTTCGCGCTCGCGCAACAGGTGAGCGCCGCGACCAGCGGAGCGTTCGACGTCACCGTCGGCCCAGCCGTCGACGCCTGGGGCTTTGGCCCCGGCCGGCGAGAGCGGGTTGTCGAAGACACCGAGGTCACCGCGCTTGAGCGCCAGGTCGGATGGCAGAAGCTTAGGCTGGATGAAGATGCCAGCACCGTCGCCAAGCTGCGCCCGGAAGTTCGGGCCGACCTTTCCGGTATCGCAAAAGGCTACGGTGTGGACAAGGCGGCGCAGGCACTCGACGCGCTCGGCATCGAGCACTACTTGATCGACGCCGGCGGCGAGGTGCGCACCCGCGGCCGCAATCCCGAAGGCCGGCCATGGCAAGTAGCGATCGAACAGCCGGAAGCCGGACCTCGCCGACCACGCTACATCGTGCCGCTCTCCGGCTTGTCGATCGCGACGTCCGGCGACTACCGCATCTGTTTCGAGCGCGATGGTCGCCGCTACTGCCACGAGATCGATCCAGCGACCGGACGACCCATCGACAATCGCCTCACGTCGGTAAGCGTCGTTGCGGCCACGGGCGCGCTGGCCGACGCGATGGGAAAGCTGATCGTGCTCGGACCGGAGCAGGCTTACGCCTGCGCGACCAAGCAAGGTGTAGCGGCACATTTCATCGTGCGCGAAGCCGATGGCGGGCTGCGCGATCTGATGACGCCCGCGTTTGCTGCCCTCGGCGGAATGCCGTTCCCCGCTTAGCGCGCCTGTGTACCGAGCTCCCTAATGTTCAATCCATCAGTGAGGTAATCAAGTGCTGAAACAGACCATTTTCCCTATCCTTCTTCTCGCCCTGCTCGCGGGCTGCGGCAAGAAAGAGCCAGTGCCAACCGCGGCCGCACCCGCTGCGCCTGCGGCAGTGGCAGCAGCCGCGCCGGCTGCCGGCGGCGACTTGGAAAAGGGCGAACACGTGTATAAGGGCACCTGCGTCATGTGCCACGGCACCGGCGCCGGCGGCGCCCCGGTCTTCGGCAACAAGGCAGACTGGGGCCCACGCATCGCCCAGGGCAAGGAGACGCTGTACGGTCACGCGCTCAAGGGCTTCACCGGGGCCAAGGGTACGATGCCGCCGAAGGGCGCCAACGCCGGCCTCGCCGATGACGACGTCAAGGCCGCCGTCGACTACATGGTGGCGCAGATCAAGTAAGCGTCTCCCCGGAACCAAAGGGGAGGCCTCGACTTCCCCTTTTTCTTGGCCCCGCCGACCGCAGCCTCAGTCCCGGCCGATGTGAGTCTCCAACAGCGGGTCTTCGAGCAGCGCCGCGATTACGGCGCGAACGTTGTCCCAAGGGTCGCTGCCGAGGCGGGTGAGTGGATCGGGCCACAGTTGCCCCTCGCCGTCGTGCAGGTGGTTGGGGAAGGTGGCGAGTTGCCGATGCAGGGGCGCCGTGTCAATGCGCAGTTCGGCCTCGCCCCAGCGCCAGGCGATGGAATATTCCTCGGCGCCGGCGATGCGCAGTTCGATTGCGACGTCGTTGTGGAGCCGCACCAGGAGCGCGTCTCGGCACAGCTCGGCGGGTTCCGCCATGACCGCGGCGAACTCGCGGTCGATGGCGTCCTTGAGGGCGGGATGCAGCATCGTCAGCCTCCCAGTTTGACCATGACGGCCTGCAACTGGCTGCGGATCGCTTCCCGCGTCGCCGCCAGGACGCGGGCACCGAGGTAATTGTCGTAACCAGGATGCTCGGCGACGGCGCCGCTACGGACGAGCTCCAGCAGCGTATCTTCGCTATCGACGCCATGCTGTTGCAACAAGCGCTTGCGATCCTCGCGCAGTTCGAAGACGAGGCGGCTCAGCTGCTCCAACTGTTCCGCCGCATCCAGGGGTAGGTTTTCGAAAAAGCTGCTCACTGAATTCCTCTCACGTCATATGGTCCTTGAGAACCCCGCCGTCGAGGACGACCATGTCGGGGGTGATCTGCTCGAAGCGATAGACCTTGCCGCCTTCCCTGGCGGCGAAGGCGCTGGCGTCGGACTCGCTGGCGAAGGAGGCCAGCGTCGGTCCCATGGCACCGCGGGCCTTGGAACCGGCGACATAGAAGGCGGTCCTGGCATCGATCCAGTGGCCGGTCGGATTGTTCCAGTCGGTCTTCGCCATGTCCTGGACGAAGATAGCGCGCACGTGCCTCTGCTGCTCGGGCTTCAGGTAGATCGAGAACATTGCGACGGTGTCGCAGAAGAAGTCCGGTTTGCCCTGGTCGTATTGAATCTGCCCTTTCGGTCCCGGATAATCCATCAGGGTCATACCATCCAAGCTGTCGGTAGTGCCACGGGTGATCTCGATCGGGCTGACAGCGACCGGTTCGCTCTTGCTGCAGCCGCCGAGGACCCCTGCCACGGCGAAAACAAGGGCGATGGCGGCAGTGGAGCCGCGTAAGTTTTTAAGGGTGAGAACATTCATTTACGGAACCTCCAGTTGGCTAGCCCCAGGGGCAGAATGATCCAGGCGAGCATGACCGCTCCGAGCAAACCCGGGCTTGCCAGTCGCTCGGGAAACACCGTGGTCAGGCCGTAAAGGGTGCGAACGTCATTGATACCGAAAATATTGAGGATGCGGAAGACATCGGCTGGGTTGAGCAGCAACAGATAAGGGAAGGCATTGGCGGCCACGGCACCGCCGCTGACGACCAGGGTGCCCAGCAGCAAAAGATCATAGACAAGGACGAAGAAGAACCACAGGGCGATGGCACCGCCGCTAGCGCGGGCGCGATCCGTCGCGAACACCGATACCATCACCGCCAGGCTGAGGAAGGCCATGCCGAGTAGGACGGCGCTCAACATGAAGCCGGCATAGTTATACCAGGCATTAGACGACAGCCTGGAACCGAGCAGCAGACCGACCAGGCCGAAGCCGGTGATGGTGGAGCAGGCCAAGGCCGCCGACAGGCCGAGGAACTTCCCCAGGAGCAGTTCAAGACGGGTCAGCGGCATGGACAGCAGCAGGTCCAGGGAACCCCGCTCACGCTCACCGACGATGGCGTCGAAGCCGAGTATCAGCGCAATGAGGGGCACCAGGTAAATGACCAGGCTGACCAGGCTGGCGATGGTGATTTCGATGCTGCGGAAGCCGACGGCGCCCTGCTGGGCGGCGCCGAAATAGGCGATGACCAGGGCGAAGGCGGTGAATACGATGGTCACCGCCAGCACCCAGCGGTTGCGGATACGATCGCGGAATTCCTTGGCGGCGATGATGCCGATCTGGCGCGGTTCGATGGCGAGGATGGTCATGATGTTCATCCAGAATAACCGAGAAACACGTCCTCGAGGGAAGGTTCCCGGACGTAGAGATCGGTCACCAGACCATCGAGCGCTGCCAGGGCCTGGAGCACCGACATCTTGGCCTCGCGCTGGCAATGCACCGAAATCCGCTCCCCCTCGATCCGGATCTCGTCGACGCCGATGGCGGCTAGCGCCCGGCGCAGTGGGGGTTCGGCGCCCTCCGCCAGCCGTAGTTCAAACCACAGGGGCAGTGCCATCGTCTCCCGCAGCGACTGGACGGTGCCGAGGGCCTGGATCTTCCCGTTCTTCATGATGGCGAGACGATCGACCCGCTCCTGGATCTCCGACAGGATGTGAGAGGTCAGGATGATGGTGGCGCCCTCGCTCTTCATCTCCTTCAGGATGCGGTAGAACTCGCGAATGCCCTCGGGATCGAGGCCCGTGGTCGGCTCGTCGAGGAATAGCAGTTTCGGTTTGCCGAGCAAGGCCTGGGCCAAGCCGAGGCGCTGGCGCATCCCCTTCGAGTAGCCCTTGACGCGGCGGTCGGCAGCGGCGGAGAGCCCGACCCGATCCAGCAGCGGGCCGCATGCGAAGCGACCAACACCCTTCAGACGGGCGAAGAAGGCCAGGGTCTCGAGGCCGCTGAGATTGTCGTAAAAGACCACGTTCTCCGGCAGGTAGCCGAGGTGGCGACGGACCTCGCGGAAGCCGGCGCCGCTGACCGGCCGGCCGTCGATGCGTATCTCGCCGGAGGTGGCCGGCACCAAGCCCAGCATCATCTTGAACAGGGTGCTCTTGCCAGCGCCATTGTGCCCGATCAGGCCGAACACCTTGCCGGTCTCGACGGCGAGATCAACGCCATCCACCGCCTGGACTTCGCCGTAGCGCTTGACGATCTGGCGGACTTCAATCACGTTGTTTGTCAATCCATTGCCTCCAGTGACGGTGAGTGGGCTGCATACGCGGCTTGACGTCCACGATGCTGGGGGCGCGCAGCAGGGGAAACTGCTGGGCGATCAGGCGCAGGGTTTGGATCGCCGGGCTGTCGAGTAGGAGCTTGACCATGGGCAGGCGCCAGACCAGCCGGTCTACTACATCGTTTGCCTCGTAGGGCACGTCGCCGATACCGTTGCCATCGCGGTCCCAGCCGATGTAGTTGCTCCAGTAGTTGCTGCCCCAGTGCACGTCCTTCGCCGCGACATAGCGCACCTGTTCCCGGTTGCGGATGAAGTCGTTGCCCTCGACCTGGTTTTGGATCGAGCCGGCCCAGACGTGGGCACCGATATCGTTGTCGATGATCAAGTTGTTCTTGATCACGTTGAACTCGGCGTCGTAGATGAAGAAACCACGGGTGTTGCCAGCGACGATGTTATTCTCGATGACCGAGTCCGTGATCGTGCGCAGCATGATGCCGGCATCGAAATTGCCCCAGGTGTGGTTGTTACGCACGATCAGGTGGCGCGTCATCATCAGTGCCAGTCCGTCCCGGTTGTGGTAAGAGTCATTGTCCTCCCAGGTGTTGTAGTAGGAGTTCATGTAGTGGGTGCCGTAGCGCACGTCGTGGATCTTGTTGCCGCGAAACAGCGCATGGTGGGAGACATCCACGTAGATACCGTCGCGGACGAAACTGATCTCGTTGCCGATGATCCGGGCGCCTATGGTGTTGTAGAGCTGGATGCCGTTGCCACGCTGGGCCGAGGGATAGTCGCGCTTGCCGGTGATCAGGTTGCCGATCACCTGGACGTCCTTGGCCCCCTCGATCCACAGCCCGAACAGGCTATAGGCGATGTCGCAATGCTTCACCGTCGCCCGGTCGGCGCCGGGCTGGATGTAGATGCCGGCGTTCTGGGCGCTCAGGTTGTCGCCGCTGTCGGTGACAATGATCCCCTCGACGGTGACGTCGGGTGAGACGATGCGGATCGTGTCGCCAACGAGACCGCCGCTGATGGTCGGCCGATTGATTCCCTCGAGCTTCAGGGGTTTGTCGATGCGCAGATGTTCATGGTAGCGACCGCGTTCGACGGCCACGGTGTCGCCGGGCCGGGCACGGGCCACCGCCGCGGCGATCGATTCCCCGGGATGGACCCGGATCTCTGCGGCGGCCGCAATTCCCGCACCCAGAAGCGCGGTCAGCAGAACCGCCGCGGTGCGCGCGGCGAGCCTGGCGAATGAGCGCTTCAGTACAGCCACTTCAATTCCGGCAGACCGTGCAGCGCATCCAGCACGCCGACGCCCTTCATGGCCAGGAACAGGCCGGCACCGATCAGCAGGTTCTTCATCGAGACGTAGGCGGCCATGTCTGCCCAGGTCGCCGGCCGAAAGTTCCGGCCCCACCACGGTCCCTCCTTGACCCGGGGTTTGCAGATCATCCGCGTCACCAGCTCGTAGGCGCTCCAGGCCAGCCACCAGCCGAGGATGATACCGGCGCCGAGTTTGCCGGCCGCGCCGAGTAGCCAGATCCAGGTAACCAGGACGGCGAGGCCGATGCCGGCGGCCTTGAAGAACAGCGGGTGCTGGAGGAACTGGCGGTTCCAGGGCAGCAGGTGATCGACGATCTCGTCGCGCAGCCAAGCCAGAACGCCGTATGGTGACAATGGCGACGGCTCGGCGGCGATGGGCTTGATCGGGATGTAATAGCCGTTGGCGCCGATCGGCGTCAGGGCTTGGCCCGCCTTGATCCGCGCCTTGCGTTCCTGGGCCAGGGGCGGACAGCTCTTGTCGTCGTAGTACATGACCATGCAGTCGAGACAGAGCAGACACTCGCGCTGGTCGATCCGTCCAGCGCTATCGATGGCCTGCGACTCGCAGCCGGCGGCGCAGGCAGCGCAAGGCCCGCACTCCCGCTTCCGCTTCAGCCCCCACCAACGGAAGGTGGAGGGAATCGCCAGGCTGGCGCCGAGGGGGCAGAGATATTTGCAGAACGGCCGTTCGATGAACAGGGCGGCGGCAAAAAGAATCCCCCAGAAGGTCACGAAAGGCCAGGAACGATTCCAGACACCTACCAGGAAGGTGGTCTTGAATGGTTCGATTTCCGCCAGTTTCTCGGCTGTACCCATGGAATAGAGTGATACCGCCAGCAGGCAGAGGAAGGCGCCATACTTTATCCACTTCAGTTTGTCATGCAGGCGCTGCGGCAGCTTGCGCTGGAAGCGCTTGAGGCCGAGAACGCCGGCCAGCTTGTGGGCGAGCTCGGTGAGGGCGCCGTAGGGGCAGAGCCAGCCGCAGAACATGCCGCGACCCCAGAAGAACACCGAGATGATGATGAACCACCAAAACAGAAAGATGAACGGATCGGACAGGAAGAGGGGCCACTGCCATTTGAGGAAAATGGCGTGGAACCAGGTCAGCACCTGAGTGATCGATGGCTGCGCCATCAGGTGGAAACCGGCGAAACCGATGCTGACGACCCACAGCGTGTATTTAGACAGCGAGACCCAGCGCTTGTCCTTGCGGCTGGAGTGCCGCACCAGCCAATCCCGGGAGGCGTAGACGGCAGCGGCGCCGGCGAGGAAAACGACGAACAGGGCGATTTCGATCGGCCGGCTCTGCCAGATCTTCAGCCAGACCGGGGCTGGGCGCTGGTAATAGGGGCGGCCCCCGGCCAGGTAGCGCCCCGGCAACCAGTATTCCTTTTCGAAACTGACGAAGGTTTTTGCCCCGGTTTCCTTATCCACCCGGTTGGCGAGGAACACCAGGTTCCAGGGGTAGGCGTCCGAGAAGCTCGGGTTGCGGATGATGAAAATGCCCGACTCGCGATAGGCCGGCGCGCCGGCAGCATGGACACCGTAGAGGTTGAGGTAGTCGAGGTCGCGAAAGGTGAAGGTATCCATGTCCTGGGCGACCTGAATCCGGTCGAAAATCCCGCCGCGCACAAAGCCCGAGCCCTTGAAGGACTCGGTGCCGTGGGCGATAACGAAGATCGCGTGCTCGCCAGGCTTCAACCGGGACATCAGTCCCGCGTAATCGGCGTCGCCCAGGATGCTTCTGCCGATCGCGGGTGCATCGAGGCCGCCGAAATACATGTCGATGAAGGGCTGGGTGCTGGGCTCCTTACCGACGTCTTCCTGCTTTACGCTCAGGTGCTGCACGCTGCCTTCCTTGACCAGCGCCTCCCAGTCGAGCTTGTCTTCGCTCGGCGCGAATTTGGCCTGGGGCCGCAGGGTCGGCTTGAGGATGCCGACCTGCTTGGCGATCGCCATCGCCGAACGGAGGATGACTTGGTTCTCGGAGATCACCGTCACGGTGGCGCCGCTGATGGCGTCGAGGCCGACGTAGCCCTGGTCGGCACGGGACTTGCCGATCTCCATCCTGGCACCGACGAACTTGCCGACGTATTGATGGATGAACCGGGCCAAGGCCGACTCGGGAATGCCCAGGAGCAGGATGGGCTCCGAGTGGCGCAACACCTTGGCGCCGGTGATGACGCCATGCGTATCCATGCCGATCAGGGTGACGATCGGCTTGCCGGAATAGCCGGGAATATCAACGATGTCGGTAGACAGGAAAACGTAGCCGACGAGACTGCGTTTATCGGCTGCGGTCCGGTAGGCCTCGACGTAGGGTGGGTGTCCCTTACGCGGCGAAAAGCTGTCGGCGCCGGGCATGATCTCCTGGCAGGGTACGTAGGCGCACAGGTCGGGGTCTGTCGCCAGTTGCGCCGGCAGTTTTGCATCATAGGACTGAGCGCCGACTGATGCAGGCGCAGGCGCTGTGAAGGCCAGGGTAGCAATCAGCAGGCCGACGATGCGTAGAACGAGGACTCTCATGAATGAACTATCGGAAGTGATGTCCTGGATTCCAGGAAAAGAGGGGGGGCCTCACGGCCCCCCAAAGTCTCATCGCGTATGCTCTGATATGTTGCCGCTCAGGCTTCCACCAGCATCCGCGAGCGCATCTCGAGGTGCAGCGCGTGACAGAAGCTGGTGCAGTAGCACCAATAGACCCCGGGCTTGTCGGTCTTGAAGGTGACCGACTTGGTCTCCTGGGGATTGACGATGAAATTGATGTTGTGTTTCGGGATGGCGAAACCGTGGGTCAGATCCTCGACCTTGTCCAGGTTGGTGAGGATGATGGTCACCTCATCGCCGCGCTTGACCGTCCACTCGCGCAGCCCGAAGGCGGGCGCCTGGGAGGTCAGGTGGATCGTCACCTTCTTGCCCTTGCGCTCGACACGGCAGTCCTTGGCATCCTTCGTCGCATTTGGGAATTCGTTGAGGTCATAGACCTGCCGGGTCCTGATGATATCTCGCCGGATGATGATCGAATCGTGGGGCTCGGAGTAGACCGAGTGGTCGGCCACCAGCTTCATCTTGTCGCCGCTGATGTCGATCAGTTGCGCCGATTCCGGGTGCAGCGGTCCGACCGGCAGGAAGCGGTCCTTGGAAAACTTGTTGTCCGAGAGGAAGAACTTGCCGTCCGCCTCCTTGGTCTCGCCCATCGAGGTGAAGCCGTGGCCCGGCTGGTACTCGACGTCGATGCGGTCCAGCACCGGCTTCGCCGCCTTGTCGCCCTTGAAGGACTTGATGGCGGCATCGATATTCCATTTGACGATCTGGCTGTCGAGGAACAGCGTGGTGTAGGCATTGCCCCTGTTGTCGAAGCCCGTGTGCAGCGGACCGAGGCCGATCTCCGGTTCCGCCACAACGGTGTCGCGGGGATCCTTGAGCTGGCCGTCGAACCACTTCAGCACCAAGTCGTGCTCGATCAAGGTCGCCGTCGGCGAGAGCTTGCCGGCGCAGGCGTAGTACTTGCCGTCCGGGGTGACGTTGACGCCGTGGGGATTCTTCGGCACCGGCACGTAGCAGGTCAGAGCCGTCCTCGGGTCCGCATTGGCCGCCTTGGTGCCGTCCACCACCGGTACCTTGGAAGCGCCGATGTGAAAGGTCTTGCCGGCCTTCACCGCCGCCTCGATACGGGCGATGTCGAAGAAGACGCAGGAATCGCGCTCGAAGGCCATCATCTCCTCGTAAGTGACGCCGCCTTCGGTGTTGTACTGGTTGGAGCAAGCCAGCTTGCCGTCGTAGGAGGTCGCCACCAGGTCCATGTTGCCGTCCACTTTGACCTGCCAGCGGGGCTCCATGGTCTCGGCGTCGACGCAGGTGAACAGACAGAAGTATTTCTTGGGATCATTCAGATCGCGACCGTCGTTGGGCTGAGGAGTGTGGAACTCGCTGCCGCAGAAAACGCGGGTCGTGTAGTTGATCTTCTCGTCCACCGGGTCGCGCTTGTCCGGGAAGGTGCCGTGGTAGCCCTGGACGTTGGGTAGTTCGGTGATCTTGTCGCACTCCATAGTGTCCAGGCGGATACGCGCGATCCGGCCATGGATCTTGTCGTTCACGAAGATATGTTTGCCATTGTAGGTGCCATCGGTATAGGACGGATGCACGTGATGGGTATCGCCGGTGCAGTACTTCAGGCTGCCATCCGCATTGGTGCCGATGATCTTCTTCGATTCGTTAGTGATGCCCCAACCGACCAGACAATCGATGTTGAACACCGGAATGCGCTTGAACAAGCGGCCGGAGGGCAGACCATAGATCCGAACCTCCCCCGATTCGCCGCCGGAGGAAAAGGAGTAGTAGGTATCCAGCTGGCCGGGCGGCACCTCGTACTTGGTGTAATCGACACCACCTGCTGCCGCAGCGACGGGTTTGACGGCGGGGGCCGCGGGGCCCGCCGGCTGCTCCTTGTTGCACGCCACCAGCCCCATGGAGAGCCCCGCGCCGGCGAGACCGGCAATGGCCGTGGTGTTGAGAAACTTGCGGCGGCCCGGATCCTGTGGGATTACTGCCTCTGCTTGGTCTTCTTTATGGACGCTCATGATTACCCCCCTCAAAAAATTCAACCTGACAAATACAGCTTTATCCAATCTGACATACATTGACATACATCAATGCTGCAAGAACTAATTTCAGATCTCCCTTTTCATCTTGCAGTATCCACCTTGCCAACATGGTTCCCTTGATGTGTATCAAGTTTTTTTACTTTGTAAGATTTCATTTCAACCTGACGTTAAGAGGGTAATGACTTGTTTCGGTTCTGGAAATATCTCGGTCTCCCGCCGTCGAGGTTGGTGGCGAAGTCAAAGTGAGTCTGCGAACTTTCTTTAACTGATGGGAGACCGAGATGATTTTCAGAACCATAAATCGCGCACCAGGTCAGCGCCCGGAGGGTCATGGCGACGCTCTTGTGGTTGGAAAATGACAATTGGGCGAAAGATATTTGGCCGAACCGAGCCCGTGGCCGCCACCTTTTTACGGCAGCTTATGGATTCAATCTTTTCCCAGGCGCCTCAAGTGCATCCGAAGACGGTCCTGGTGAGCCATTTTCCCGCAAATATTTTCGCCGGTTCGGGATGGCCGAAGAAATATCCCTGTGCTTCATCGCAGCCCAGCGCCAGCAGGGCTTTCGCCTGCTCCGCATCTTCCACGCCTTCGGCAAGCGCCTTGAGGCCAAGGTTGTGCGCCATACCGACGATCGTAGCGACGATGGTGTAATCGTTGCGGTCTTTCAGCATGTCACGCACGAACGACATATCGATCTTCAGCTTGTCCGCCGGAAAGCGTTTGAGATAGGCAAGCGACGAGTAACCGGTACCGAAATCGTCGATCGCGAGCGCGAATCCCGCCGTTTTCAGAGCCTCCATAATCCCGATCGCCCACTCCACATTTTCCATCAGGCCGCTTTCAGTGAGTTCCAGTTCAAGACGGGCGGGTGCCAGGTCCGACGCACGCACAATCGCCTGAAGCTTTTCGGCAATTTCGCTCTCTTCAAGCTGCTGAGCAGCGAGATTGACGGCAAGCCGCCCGGGGAACTCCAGACCGGCTTCCTGCCATGCCTTCATCTGACTGCAGGCCTCCCGCAGCACCCACTTACCGAGCACCCCCATCATGCCGCGCTCCTCGGCAATCGGGATGAATTCTGCCGGGCTCACCCAGCCCCGTTCCGAGTCGTTCCAGCGCAATAGCGCTTCGGCACCGATCAGGGCGCCTGTTTGGAGATTCACTTGGGGCTGGTAGTACAGTTCCAGGTCCCCAGCGTTCAGGGCACGGCTTAAATTCTTGGCAAGCTGCATACGCTCGGCCAATCCTATGCTCATTTCCGGCTGATAGAAGCGATAGCCACCCCCGGACGCCTTGGCGCGATACATGGCGATGTCGGCTTTCTTGAGCAAGTCTTCGATGTTTGCGCCATCCTCGGGGTAGAAGGCGATTCCGATACTCACCCCCAAGGTAAACGTATGCTCCTTTGTCGCAATCGGCTCGCCGAGCGCCTGTTGCAAACGCTCGGCGATAAGGATTGCGGCAGCCTGGTCAGCCTCTTCGGCGATGACGATGAACTCGTCTCCCCCCAGCCGAGCCAGGGTTTCTTCCCCCCGCGAAGCGGCCTGAAAGCGCCGGGCGACTTCAATCAGTGCCTGATCGCCGACATCATGCCCCTGGGTATCGTTGATCTCCTTGAAGCGGTTGAGGTCCATGAACAGGATCGCCAACCGCTGCCCATGCCGCTCGGCACTGGCCAGCGTCTGTTTCAGACGGTCCATGAACAACGCTCGGTTGGGCAGACCCGTCAAGAGATCGTAGAAGGCAATCTGCTCGATATGGGCGGCTTGGGCTTTCTGCTCGGTGACATCGACAGCATTGCCGACGTAATGGGTGATCTCTCCTTGCCCATCGCGTACAGCCGAAATGGTCAGCCATTGCGGATAAGGCCCTCCCGTTTTATGTCGGTCCCATATCTCTCCTTGCCACCGGTCGGTTTTTTGAATACTTTCCCACATGGCGCGATAGTAGGCATCATCGTGCCGTCCTGATTGGAGAATGCGCGGCGTCTGTCCGATCACTTCTTCGGGCGCATAGCCTGTCGCCTGCGTGAAAGCGCGGTTCACACTGAGAATGCGACGCTCGGCGTCCGTGATCACCACGGCCTCGGAGTTTTGCTCGAATACCACGGCAGCCAGGCGCAGGTTTTCCTGCTGCCGGGCGCGCTCGATGACCACGGCGGCGAGCTTGGCTCCTTGGCGAATGAACTCAAGCTCTTTCGGAGACGGCGTGCGTGGCTCACGATGGTAAATGGAAAAGGTGCCAAGTACCTTGTCGGCGCCGGACAAGATCGGTTTGGACCAGCAAGCACGCACTCCAGCGCGGGTAGTCAGCTCGCGACAAGTCGCCCAGCATGGGTGGGTGAGCACGTCCGCGACGATCACGCTGCGGCCGGTGAGCGCCACGGTCGTCCCGCAAGACCCAGAGCACTCGCCGATTTCTATGGCGTCGTTAGAGAATCCGGGCAGGCTGGGCGCCGCACCGGGCATCAGGTGTTTACCGTCTGGGGAAAGCAGCTGGATCGAACAGAGTGCCCCCACACACTGCCGCTCGGAAAATGCGGCAAGCCCTTCCAATACTTCACCTAGCGGCGCATCCTCGGTGAGCAAGTTGAGCGTCTGGGTGTAATGCTGCTGCCATTCCTCGGCCCACTTGCGTTCGGTGATATCCACCATCACGCCGCACAACCGCTGCACCCGGCCCCTGTCATCGCACGCCACACGAACAGTGTCATGCAGCCAGACCGTGCGTCCGTCCGCGGTCACCACCCGATACTCCGAAACATAAGCGCTGCCTTGCGCAACAGCAACCCGGTAGGAGGCCATGACCCGCTCCCGGTCCTCCGGATGGATCAGGCTGGCCCAGAAATCGGACCTGCTGAGCCAGCGTTCGACGGAATAGCCCAGGAGCGCCTCGGCACGCCGACTGACAAAGGTGAAGACGAAGGTGACTGCCTCCGCCTCCCACACAATGGCATCCAGATCCTGCACCAGGTCGCGGTAGCGTGTTTCATGCGCGCGCGCCAGTTCATGCAGCCGCTGCTCCTCAGTCACGTCCTCGACGACCACGAGCAGACGTTCTTCTTCTTCTTCTTCTTCTTCCGCAAGACGGATTCCAGCGATCGTCAGTCGCAGTTGCTTCTCGCCCAGCACGGCGTCAATGCCGTGCACGGCCGTACCGCCGGCAAGGACGCCTTGCGCCTGTTCGCGCAGCCCGGGCAAGGGCAGGACGTCTTCGAGTTTGCGCCCGGGGAGTTCCTTACCGTGTTCCCCGCCGAACAGCTCGCGAAACGAGCGATTGACGCTGAGTATCCGCAGGGTGTCGTCCACGACGATCAGCCCTGCGGGGAGGCTTGCAATGATATCCTCGGCGTAGCGCTTCAGGCCGAGGATGGCGTACCGGTCGGTCTCGATCAGGGCCTTCTGGGCTTCCAGTTCGACTGTTTTCTGATTCAGGGCTCCTATCTGACTCTTGAGCCGGACAGACATCTCGTTGAAGCCGCTTGCCAGCTCTCCGAGCTCATCTTTCGACGAGACCGGTACCGTTCTCGAGAAATCCCCGGCGGCGATGGCCCTGGATACCCCGGCGAGCGCCTTTATCGGTTTGAGAATGATCACATAAATATAGATCACGCTTCCCGGCGCAATCACCATGCAGACCATCAGGAACAGCCATACCAGGTTGCGCAGTGCATCCACCTTTTTCTCGGAATAGGCTTGACGCAGGGCGACCAATCCATCAATACGCACCACGTATTGTTCCAGGCGGTCATCCAATGTCTGGAGCTCTTCCCTGGAAGCCGGCGTAGCAAGAGAATTCTGAACCAGGGGCTTGACGGTCCTGTTCCACTCATCCACGCTTTTATCAAGGTAGGCGATGGATTCCGGATCGTTCATGCGCTTGAGGCCGTACTGCGGAGCGCCGTATTTAAGCCCATGGAGAATCGCCCCGAAGGTCGTCACCTCTTTGTCGATCAAGGTCCGGGTCTTGGGCTCCCCGTACTCGGTGTATTGGTCGGTCAAAAGGGCAATCTTGAATAGCCGCATCCGCTGGCTGCCCACCTGATTGATCGTCGCTGCGTTCCATTCGATTTTGTCGGTGGCATGAATTTGCCACGCAAGCATGATCAGTAAAATGAGTCCTGCCACCAGCGGAGCTATACTCACTTTCAAAAGCAAGGGGATTATTCTTCTTCGCTTGGGGCGAGGAGTCTCGCTCATACTGCGGACCCCGTTCATGCTGGATGCGGATGCCGCCGCAGGTGGCCAACGTGGCGGTGGCGATCAGGCGTGTTACGCCCTTCGCCGCCTGAAACACAGCGGGATCGAGGTCTACCGTCCCGAGGACAGCGAGATGGTTTCCGAAGAATCGGCGAGGCCCCGATAGATACCGGGGAATAGCGCCAGAGCGCGTATCTGCGCCTGGGTAACCAGCCAACGCGCGGCTTATTGCCGATGCCGAAGTCCCCTCCGGATGCCAGCCCTGCATAAGCCTTACCGGACTCAAGGAACGCCTTGCATCCCCCGGCACCCGCGTCACCGGGCATCTCCGCATGACCGACGGGCGCAACAGCCTCATTCGAGAGCTTCATCGGCGGGTGGCTCCCGGGCTCGCCTATGAAGACGAAGCCATCGCGACGGACGTCAGGCTTGCTTGCTTGCTTGCTTGCTTGCGCAATATTTTTTCCACGATGCGTCCCAGCCTTTATTTATTCTTGCTCACGCTGTGCGTCAGACGACGGCACTCTCCATTCACCGATGGCTCTCTATTCTCATGGACTCATGCGATTGCATGGTGGTGGCGCGCCGAAAGTTTCGCAAAATACTCGATACAGTTCCCGCTCCACCAAGCGCCACCCGTCACTGATGAGACGGAACCGGACCCGCGCAGCGCCGTCCGCGATGTGGCGATAAAGCACCGCGTTATCGCTGCTGCCACGCAGGTGATCCCCCAAGCGTTTGCGCAAATCTCCAGCCGAGCCGATGTAGACCACGCTATGCGACACCGTCGATACCCTTTCTCCCGGCCATTCTTGCCCTTCCCCACCGAGAGGAGAAGCGAGACTCGCCCGAATCTCATACACCCCTGGGTCGGCCGGAACCACAGCCCGCAACGTTTGAGGGGTCAGCGGCACGAGTGCGGAAAACCCCTCGGTCGCTGCCAGATAATTCATCCGTTGGCTGCGGCTTCGACAATCGGGAATCGCCAAGTCGTGTCGGATGTTGGCCACCGTACGTCTCAACAGACGAACACCGTATTCGCGCCCGAGAATTTCGGCAATAGCCTTGTCCGACAACGGCTCCCGCAATCCTCCTGCGGCCATCCAAGTTTTTTCCACTTTTATCACATGATCCACGAATTGGCAATGAACCTGCCGCGGCTTCGGGAACAGGGTGTTTAACCGCACCACTTTCCCATTCGGCAGAATGATCGACAAGCCACGCACCAGCCGGGAGATCCGACCAGGATCCGCCACCACGGAAAGATTCGACTCCGATCGCAACCGGGCGGCAATTGCCGCCTGGGTCAGTGGTAGGAGCGCCAAGGCCTGACCGGAACGTAGATACGCCGTTTGCGCTGCCAGCACCGTCTGTATCAGTGCATGGGTGAGCCGGTTTCTGGTGTTGATCAGACGTAGTCTGTGCAATGCGCTCGCCTGCTCCGCAGGAAAGTTCGGACGGGACATACGGCGCTTTATTCCCTCCTCATCGAACCGATATTCCCGCGCGTAGCTGGCGCGGTGGTAGAGGAATATTAGACTTCCTCCCTCCTCGCGGATTTCTCCCAGAATTGGGGATGCCGGGGTTTTGAGAATGTTGGCCGCGTCATGCGCCACCACCCGCGCACCTGCCAATCGATCAACGCTCATCCAGGGGTGCAGGGAAGTGAATTCAGCGGAGGACTCCACCTGGGTCACCTGGCGATCAAAAGTCCGCAACGGCAACTCCAGAAAGCGGGCGAGCACGATTTTACCGAGCAGTGCGGCGTCTATCTTATTGTCGTGGTGCTGCAATTGCTGCTACGCCGCCAAAGTATGTTTGATCTTAAAATATTTGAAGAACAACCCGACCCGCCAGCAGCTCTTGTAAAGTGCGGCAATGGTCAGCGACGGCAACAGCATGTTGTTAGTGAGGAACACCAGGCTCTTGTCGGTTTCCGGACCCTTGAATCGAATGCGTCGCAATCCTCTGGGTAGTCCTTAGCCACGTAAAAGCCGTTCATGGCAATACGTTGGTCGCAGATCACGCCAGTCATCCTGTCGATCGTGGTGGCATCGAGCACCTAGATCGTATTGGTCAAATCCAGCTCCAAGTCCTCGTCGCGGTAAAGCTTCCGGGCTAGGTGAATAAGGACTGCCGCGAGGTCGGACCAGATACGCCAGTCGCGCGATTCGTTGGCATCCGCCAACGTCGAACGATGAATCGCATGGCACAAGCCCATCGAATAGCATTTGCCGGCGCTGGCATTCAGCGTCACCTCGGAGTTGCGCCCCCGACAGAAGATTACACAAGAATAGAGAACTCCATTTCAAATCGGCACCAAATTAAATCGGCCGGTAGACCGCGCCACCATCGCCATTCAGCAAAATCAACCCCGGTTTAACCGGACGCTATTGATACTAGACAAAACCTCCAACTCGTCGAAGCGTTTCACCCGGTAGATGAATACCGACGCAGCCCAACTGAGGGTAAAGATGCCGATGATGAAGTAGCCCAGAGTGCCGAAGTTATGGTTCATGGCCCCTATTGCATTCCATGCTGCGCCTTGCAGTTTCAACTTGTCCGCGATCAGGCCCAGCGTCTCGACGGAACCGATGACGATGGCAACGATGACCGACATCAGGGTCATGGTCATGTTGTAGTAGATCTTGCGGATAGGCTTCAGGTAGGCCCAGCCGTACGCGCCCAGCATCAAATGGCCATCCAGGGTGTCTACCAGGGACATACCGGCACTGAACAGCACCGGGAAAACCATGATGGACCAGGAGGAAAGCCCTTGAGAAGCCTGGGTCGCCGATATGCCCAGCAGGCCGATTTCGGTCGCGGTATCGAATCCAAATCCGAACAAGAAGCCCAGCGGAAACATGTGCCAGCTACACGTGATCATGCGGAACAGCGGGCGGAATATACGCGCCAGAAAGCCCCGATCGGCCAGCAGCATGTCGAAGTCTTCGTCGACGTAAGCGCCACCATTCTTGAGCTTGCGCCATGCCCGGTAGATCGACCTCAGAATGATCAGATTCATGATGGCGATGGTAAACAGAAACAGGGCCGATACCGAGGTACTGACCACCCCGCCCATTTCCTTCAAGTGGGCGAAATGTCCTTTCATTGCCGCCGTGGCGGCAGAAATGGCGACCGAGGCAAGCACGACGACGCTGGAATGCCCGAGCGAAAAAAAGAGGCCGAGCGTGACTGGGCGCTTTTTTTCCTGCATCAGTTTTCGCGTGACATTGTCGATCGCGGCAATGTGATCGGCATCGACTGCATGGCGCAAGCCAAAGCCGTAAGCCAGCAGGGCGTTGCCGAGCAATACCGGATAATGACGAAATGCCGCCAGCGCCCAAACCCAGGCGAGAACGTTGATGGCGGCCAATACGCCGTAGATGCCGAACAGTCTGCCTCTGACCCGGGTGTTCGAGTCATTAAAAACCTGTACTAGTCGAGAAACCATCGGGCAACTCCATGGGATTACGCGTCCCGTTTGAGTTAAGGCGGATGGTGAAGTGAGGTCTGACTCTTGGTTCGGCATGTCCAAGACATACGAACCAAATACAGTGACGCGACCGCGCCGGGTTCTCACCGGCTTCCCACTCAACCTACGTCGATGCAATTCTGGCTATCATTATCCAACAGTTGCGTATGTCTTCGGGCAAGTTTCGATAGCGCCGCTGATGCCGCCGATGCGTTGGGGCAGGCGGCTCATTGCTTTTCATCTTTCGTGCCGCCAGGGACGACGGGGCGCCGGCCGCGCACCGTCTCCATGTCGTCGCAGAGCAGCCGGGCGCCGTCGAGCACGCGCGGCGTCGGGCGGTTGATGAGGTCCGGGGGAACGAAGAACAGATTGCCGCGGGCGACCGCCGTCAGGTCTTTCCAGCGCTTCCATCCGTCCAGCCACCGCGGCCGGGTGGCGTCCGCGCCGCTGGCGACGATGGCCTCCGGATCGGCGGCGAGCACCGCTTCGATCGAGACCGTCGGCGCCAGTTGCGGCAGACCGGCGAAGACGTTGTCGGCGCCGCACAGGCGCA
>JAJZPJ010000252.1 GCA_021811225.1 Pseudomonadota bacterium | reverse complement strand
CAAGTCATGATGGCTGCGGTTCCCCGCAACCACCGACAGTTGACCCCCCGAGAACGCTTGTTCCGGGGGGTTTGTTTTTGCCCCCACCGCACGACGCAGCGCAGCTTTCCCGCCCTGACGCTCGGCCGCCAGCCGCAAAATCGTCGCCAGATCGCCGTGCAGCTCCGCCGCCAGCCCGTCGGGCGCGGCCGCATCGGGCGCGAGCACGATCCTGCTGATCAATGACCGCAGCGCCTCGGCCGCCTCCAGGCGGATCTCCGGGGCGTTCAGCGAGGCCTCCAGGTCGGCGACCTTGGCACGATAGATCTCGGCCGCGTTCGGGTGCAGCCGCACGCGCGGTGCCGGCGTGGCCGCCTGCGCCAGGCGGGCGGTGAGGTCCGCCTTGCGCGCTTCGAGCTCGTTCAGGCGCTGACGGAGCGTGTCGTTCCAGGTGCCGTCCTCGATCGCCCGCAGCACCCCCTCCAGCTTGCGACCGACCTCGCCCAGCTCGCGCCCCAGGCGGCGCTGGATATCGGTCGAATCGCGCTGCAGCGCGGCCAGCTCCGCCTCGAACTCGCAGATGAACGCCGCCACCAGATCGGGCGTCAGCAGCCGTTCCTTGAGGCCGCCGAGGATCCGGGCCTCGATCCGTTGACGCTGGATTGTCGCGCTGTTCACGCAAGTGCCCTTGCCGCGGTGCGGATTCCGATGATGGCGGACGGCGATTCCGATTGAAGCCGGACAGTGATTCCGATCCAAGGCGGACAGGGGTTCCAACCGATCGCGGCCGGGGTCGTCGTCGGCATGGCTATGGGGTCAGGCGGTGGCTTCGGCGTCAAGCGCCAGCGTCTTGGCGGCCCGCTTTCGCAGCGATTCTCCCTCCAGCACCAGGCGGTGAGCGTTGTGAACCAGCCGGTCCAGCACGGCGTCGGCGATGGTCGGGTCGCCGATCACCTCGTGCCAATGATCGACCGGCACTTGGCTGGTGACGATGGTTGAGCCGCGCTCGTGGCGGTCGTCCATGATCTCCAGCAGATCGCGGCGCTGCTCGCCGGTGAGCGGCGCCAAGCCCCAGTCGTCCAGGATCAGCAACTGCACGCGGCCGAGCGTCTTCATCAGCCGCCCGTGGCGCCCGTCGCCACGGGCCAGCGCCAATGCCTCGAGCAGCCGGGGCACCCGGTGATAGACGACCGAGCGGTTATCGCGACAGGCCTTGTGGCCGAGCGCGCAGGCGATCCAGGACTTGCCGACCCCGGTCGGGCCGATGACCAGCAGGTTCTGTTTGCGGTCGATCCAATCGCCGGCGGCCAGCTTCTGGAACAGCGCGCGGTCGAGACCACGGGCCGCGCGCAGGTCGATATCCTCGACGACAGCTTGCTGGCGCAGGGCGGCGAACCGCAGCCGCGTGACCAACCGCTTGTTCTCGCGCTCCGTCGTCTCGCGGTCGAGCAGCAGCGCGAACCGTTCCTCGAAGCTCAGGGCCGCGATGTCGGGGTGTCGTCGCTGGTCGTCGAGCGCGCGAGCCATGCCGGTCAGGCCAAGGGCAAGCAGGCGTTCCTGGGTGGGGTGGGCGAGCATCGGTTCCTCCTTCAGTGGTAGTAGCCGCGGCCGCGGATGTTCGCGTGCAGCAGGGGAGCGGGGTCGGGCGCTGGATCTTCCTGGAAGGCCCGGTCCAGGCCGGTGCGCAGGATCGAGGCGATCGAGCCGTAGCTCCGCGCCCCGATCGTCAGCCCGCGTTGGCAGGCCGCCTCGAGCCGGGCCTCGCCGTAGGTCTTGGCCAGCCGCAGAATGCCCAGGCAGGCCCGGAAGCCCTGCTCGGGGTGCGGCTTGGTGCGCAGGATCGTCTCCACCAGGGCCGCCGTGCCCGGGCCGACCTCGGCGGCAAAGGACAACAGCCGCGCCGGCGTCCAACTGGCGTAGCGGCGGTGCGCGCTCGGCATGTGCTCCGCGACCGTCGTGTGCCGCTGCTTCATCGCCGAGCGCGGATGCGCCGCCACCCGCTTGCCGGCATGGAACATCTCGACCGTGGTGTCGGTGACGCGCGCCTCGACCATTTCGCGGATCAGCCGCGACGGCACCGAGTAGAAATGCCCATGCACCTCGACGTGGTAGTCAGGCGCCACCCGGCAACGCCGCCACTCGGCGTAGGCATACGGCTCGGGCGGCAAAGGCAGCAGCGCCGGCTGATCGATCGTCGCGAAGAACTCACGGCGGCTGGCGCCAAGCCGGCGCATCAGCCGGGCGTTGAGGTCGCCCAGCACCTCGCGGATCGCCTCGTTCAGCTCACCCAGCGACAGGAAGCGACGGTTGCGCAACCGCGCCAGGATGAACCGCTCCACGATCAGCACCGCGACCTCGACCTTGGCCTTGTCGCGTGGGCGGCGCACCCGACCCGGCAAAACCGCCGTGCCGTAGTGGGCCGCCATCTCCTCGTAGGTGCGGTTGATGCCGGGCTCGTAGCGGCACGCCGCCGTCACCCCGGCGCGCAGGTTGTCGCACACCAGCAGCTTCGGCACCCCGCCGAGGAACGCGAGCGCGTTGACATGTGCCCCGATCCAGTCCGCCAGCCCCTCGCTCCAGCGCGCCTCGGCATAGGTGTAGTTCGAGGCGCCGAGCACGGCGACGAACACGTGCGCCGGCCGCTCCTCGCCGGTCGCCCCATCGAACACCGGCACCGTGTCGCCGGCGTAGTCGACGAACAGCTTCTCGCCGGCGACATGGGTCTGGCGCATCGTCGCGCTGATCCCGCGCCGCCAGTCGATGTAGAGGTCACAGAACCGGCTGTAGCCGTAGCCGTCCGGCTGCTCGGCCCGGTATTCCTCCCATAGCAACAGCAGCGTCACGCCGCGGCGGCGCAGCTCGGCGTGCACGTGGTTCCAGTCCGGCATCGCCCGCGTCGGCACCGGGTGGAAGCCCGCGGGAGCGAACAACCGCCGCTCCAGCGCCGCGTCGTCGAACTCCGCCGGCACCGGCCAGGTGATCCCGAGCACCGCCGCCCGCCGCAGGTATTCCGCGACCGTCGTGTGACCGACACCAACGGAGCGCGCAATCATCCGCACGCTCGCGCCGCTTGCGTGCCTCAGGCGCAGAACCTCTCGTACTTTCCTCATCGACAATCTCTCGGCTGGCATCGTGTTCCTCCTGCTCAGAGGACCACGCTACCGGTCATCGGATCGCCGACCTCGGCCCTGGACGCCCGCCTCAGGGCTGTCCGGGATCAATCGGAATCACTGTCCGGCTTCCGTCGGAATCAGTGTCCGCCTTGCGTCGGAATAACTGTCCGCCTTGGCTCGGATTCCGCATCCAGGCTGGGCGGCAATGCTTCCAGCCAAGCGACGCATTGAGCCTGCACCGCCGTCAGTTCGGCGACGGCATCCCGCCAGCGCTGGATGCGGCTGCGTCGGTCGGCTGGAGAGCGGATGCGGCTGACG
>JAJZPJ010000024.1 GCA_021811225.1 Pseudomonadota bacterium | reverse complement strand
TTCTGCATCGCCGCCGGCCAGTCTCCACGGCCCAGCCAAGGCCAGGCGGCCAGGGCGCGGTCGAGCGCGGCGGCGATCGCTTCCTCCTCCTCGCGCCGAGGCGGCTTGAGCACGTAATTCACGACCTCGTCGCGGTCGCCGGGATGACCGATGCCCACCCGCAGGCGCCAATAATCCTGGGTACCGAGGTGCGCGGTGATGTCCTTGAGACCGTTGTGCCCACCCGAGCCGCCGCCGAATTTCAGGCGCAGGCCACCGGGCGGCAGATCCAGTTCGTCATGCACCACCAGGACTTCGGCCGGCGCGATCCGGTAGAAGCGGGCGAGCGCCGATACCGCCTGGCCCGAATGATTCATGAAGGTGGTCGGCAGCAACAGCCAGGCATTCCCGGTCCGCTCCTGGCCGCGCGCCTGTCCGGCCACGCCGTGGAAGCGGGACTCGTACGCCAGACTCACGCCCAACTCGTCCGCCAGACGCTCACAAAACCAAAACCCGGCATTGTGCCGGGTTTTGGCGTATTCGCTCCCTGGGTTGCCCAGGCCGACGATCAGCCGCGGTAGGCAAGGAGCCTGGGTCAAATCACTTCTTCTCTGGTGCCGGAGCCGGCGCCGCCGCCGCTACCTGAACGTCCGCAGCGGCCGGCTCGTCGGCGGCGGCGCCGCGCGGAATGGTGATCGCGGCCACCACCGGATCCTCGCCCTTGTGCAGGAGCGGCTCGACGCCCTTGGGCATCGCGACCGCGGAGAGATGCAGAGAGTGCCCCGCCGCCACGTCCTTGAGATCGACCTCGATGTACTCGGGCAGATCGTCCGGCAGACAGGACACCTCCAGTTCGGTCAGCACGTGCGAGACGATGCCGCCTTGCAGCTTGACCCCCGGGGCGATGTCGGCGTTGATGAAGTGCAGCGGCACCTTGGTGTGGATCTTGTGGCTGGCATCGACGCGCTGGAAGTCGAGGTGCATCACCTGGCGCTTGAACGGGTGCATTTGCACGTCGCGCAGCAGAACGTTCTGCCGGCCGCCGTCGATGACCATGGTCAGCACCGAGGCGTGAAAGGTCTCCTGCTTCAGCTTGTGGAAGATCTCGTTGTGGTCGAAGTCGATCGCCTCGGCCGGCTGCTCGCCGCCATAGACGACGCCAGGGACGCGGCCGGCCCTACGCAGGCGGCGGCTCGCTCCGGTGCCCTGCAGGGTGCGCTTTTGCGCGTTGAACTCGATTAGCATTTTGTTGCTCCAAAAAAATCTGCCCGCGACCAGGCAGAGGTTAATAAACTATTCCATGAACAGGGACGACACCGACTCCTCGTTGCTGATCCGCAACATCGTCTCGGCCAGCAGTCCGCCGATCGACACCTGACGGATACGGGCACAGGCGCGGGCTTCCTCGCGCAGCGGAATGGTGTCGGTGACCACCAGCTCGTCGAGCTCGGATTCGGCGATGCGGGAGATCGCGGCGCCGGACAGTACCGGATGCGTGCAATAGGCCAGCACCTTCTTCGCGCCCTGCGCCTTCAAGGCCTGGGCCGCCTTGCACAGGGTGCCGGCGGTGTCCACCATGTCGTCCATGATCACGCAACTGCGGCCGTTCACCTCGCCGATGATGTTCATCACCTCCGAGACGTTGGCCCTGGGACGGCGCTTGTCGATGATCGCCAGATCGGACTCCAGATGCTTGGCCAGCGCCCGCGCCCGCACCACGCCGCCGATGTCCGGAGACACCACCAGCAGATCGTCGTGGCGCTGCTTCCAGATGTCGCCGAGCAGGATCGGACCGGCATAGATGTTGTCGACCGGGATGTCGAAGAAGCCCTGGATCTGGTCGGCGTGCAGATCGACCGTCAGCATGCGCTGGACCCCGGCCGCCTGCAGCATGTTGGCCACCACCTTGGCGGTGATCGCCACCCGCGCCGAACGCGGCCGGCGGTCCTGGCGCGCGTAGCCCAGGTAGGGAATCACCGCGGTCACCCGCCCGGCCGAGGCGCGCTTCAGGGCGTCGACCATGATCAGCAGTTCCATCAGGTTGTCGTTGGTCGGATGGCAGGTCGACTGCAGGACGAAGACATCCTTGCCGCGGACATTCTCCATGATCTCGACGCTGACCTCGCCGTCCGAGAAGCGCCCGACCATGGCGCGGCCGAGCGAGATGCTCAGACGCTTGACCACGTCGGCCGCAAGCTTGGGGTTGGCGTTGCCGGTAAACACCATCAGGCTATCGTAAGCCATGCGTGTCTCGCTAGATGTTGCGTTATGCCGAGGGCGGGAACGGTCTGGCCGGCGGATAAGCTACGTCGCCCATACGCCTGCCCGGCGGAATTTCTGGCTGGGGAGGAAGGATTCGAACCTTCGCATGCCGGAATCAAAATCCGGTGCCTTAACCAGCTTGGCGACTCCCCAACGTTACGAACACCTACTATGCAGGGCGCCCGCGAAAGGGCGGCATTTTCAGGCTTTTCGCCGCTTATGTCAATTCGAGCAAGGGATGGCGATCGAGGCCGCGCGCGACGAAACCCGTCATGTCCGGCGGCAGCAGGGCGAGGGCTGCGCGCGCCGCCGCCTGATCCGCGAACTCGCTGAAGACGCACGCGCCCGAACCGCTCATCCGTGCCGGACCGAAGCGGCGCAGCCATTCGAGGTGGCGCGCCACCTCCGGGTAGAGCCGGCAGGCGACGGCTTCGAGGTCGTTGCCGCCCTGTCCAGGCCGCCACTCCTGCGGCGAGCAAGACGGCGTGTTACGCGGCAGGTCCGGCGCCGCGAAGACGGCCGCGGTCGGCACCTGCACCTTCGGCACCAGCACCAGATACCAGACCGGCGCCAAAACCAGGTCGGTAAAGCGCTCGCCGACACCCTCGGCGAAAGCGGATCGACCGTGCAGGAAGATCGGCACGTCGGCACCCAGTTCCAGGCCGAGCCGCTGCAGCTCGGCCGATGACAGGCCGATGCCCCACAGCCGGTTCAGGGCCATCAACACGGTGGCGGCATCCGAACTGCCGCCGCCCAGGCCGCCGCCCATCGGCAAGCGCTTGACCAGTTCGATCCGGACGCCCTGGCACACGCCCGCGGCGCTCTGCAATCGGCTGGCGGCGCGCACGGTGAGATCGGTCTCCGGCGGCACCCCGGGCAGGGGCGTGGCGAGGTGGATGAGGCCGTCGGCGCTCGGCGAGAAGCGCAGCGTATCGCCGAAGTCGAGGAAGCGGAAGGCCGTCTGCAGCAGATGGTAGCCGTCGGCGCGACGGCCGACCACGTGCAGGAACAGGTTGATCTTGGCCGGTGCCGGCCAGTCGCGGGCCCAGAGGCTCATCGCCGCGCCACCGAACGACGCGGCGGCTCCGGGGAGGAGGCGGGGATCGTCATCTGACCATCTGCCAGTCGTCGATCTTCAGCCGGATCGCGATGTCGCCGCGGTTCAGATCGATCAGTTGCGGCAGGGCGTCAGTTCCGGGGCCTTCGTATTCGCGGTAAGTCACCCGCCAGCCGTCATCCGAGAACTGCTGCGCCCGGCCGGCGGCATCGCGCGTTGCGCCGTCGGGCGCGTCGCCCAGTACCCAGCGCGGCAGCGACGTGAGCGGCAGGGCGAAGCCGAACACCTTGACCGAGAGCGCCTGCCAATCGGGACCTGAAAACTCTCGTCGATCCGAGGTGAGAAGATGCGCACCCGTGGCATCGCGGCTCAGTTCGGCGATCCCCTGACCGAAGGGCGTGGTCAATAGGATTTTGTCGTGCGGCCGATCATGCCGCCACCATAGATTGGCTTCGTATCGATGCTCGCCTTGGCGGATGCTGATCCGCCCCGACAACTCATAGGCCGCAATCGCAGCGCGCGCCGGACGGGGCATCGCCCGCTCCGGCCGGGGCGGCGAAAGCGCGCAACCGGCGAGCGCAACCAGCAACAGCATCGAAACGATGCCGCGAAGACGCAGGAGCATGCCGTGCATCCGTTCAGGGCTTGAATTTCTTGATCGTGGCCGCCAGTGCTGCGTTGCCCGGGTGGGCCCGAATGGCTGCATTCCAGGTTTTCTCGGCCTCCTCGTGACGGCCTAGCATCCACAGCACCTCGCCCAGGTGGGCGGCGATCTCGGGGTCCGGCCGTTGGCTGTAGGCCTTTTGCAGATAGCCCAGAGCGCCGTTGTTGTCGCCGCGACGGTAGAGCACCCAGCCTTTGCTGTCGAGAATGAAGGCGTCGTCGGGCGACAGGGCGAGCGCCTTGTCGATCAAGCGCTGTGCCTCGTCCAGATCGAGGTTGCGCTCGGCGAGCGAGTAGCCCAGGGCATTGTAGGCTTGGGCGTGATCGGGCTGGAGTTTGATCAGCAGGCGCAGATTGCGTTCGAGCACGTCGAAACGACCGAGCTTGTCGGCCAGCATGGCGGTCTCGTAGAGCAGTTCAGGCTGTTCGGGCTGGGCCGCCAGCGCGTCATCGAGCAAGCGGAATGCGTCGGCGGTACGGCCGGCGTCGCTCAGCAATTGCGCTTCGGTGATCAAGAGCGGCACGCGCTCGCTCGGATCGGCCACCGCCGCCTGCTGCAAGATTTTCTGTCCTGCTTCTAGCTTTCCCTGCTTCGCCAACAGCGCCGCCGCACGCACGTTTGCCGCCAGATATTGCTCTCCTGGCGTCACTTTTTCGTACCAGCTCAAAGCTTCCTCGGGGCGCTTGCCCTGCTCGGCGATCTGGCCGAGGTAGTAACGGGCCACATTGACATCGCCAATGTCGAGATCGAGCAGCCGCTTGAAGCCGCTCTCGGCGGCGGCAAGATCGTTGAGCTGCAGCGACAGCAAGGCCACCGCATAGACCGCTTCCGGATCGTCCTTGTTGGCATCGAGGAGAACGGAATATTCGCGCCGGGCTTCGGCGAATTGCTTTTCGCCGACCAGGGCGCGCGCATAGGCGAGACGGACCTGACGCGCCTTGGGATAAGCGTCGAGATAGCGGCGCAAGACGTCCAGCGCCTTGGCATGGTCGCTCTTCTGCAGGATCTGCGCTTCGAACAGCACGGCCGGCTGCCAGTCCGGACGAAGTTTCTTTGCGCGCCCGATCTCGGTCAGGGCACGCGCATCGTTCCCGGCGTTCTCCTCGGCCTGAGCACGAGCGAAATGCGCCTCGGCAAGGTTCTCGTAGGGTTTGGTGAGCCGATCGACCAGGAGCGCAGCCGCTGCCTTGTCGGGGTAACGGGACAGCAGATAGTTGAGGCGCAGCAGGGCGTCGCCGACGCGGTCGCCTTCGAGCGCGAGCAGCTTGGCCAAGTGCGGCGTCGCCTCATCGAAGCGCCGCGCAACGAGCAACAGACCGACCAGCATCTGACGCGCCTGCGGCGAGTCGGGATCGATTTTGGCCCAGAGCTTCGCCATCTCCAGAGCCGTCTCCGGTTCCCGGGCGTAAATCGCGATCTCGGCCGCCCGTCTGGCGATGCGTGGATCGCGCGTGGACTGCGCCAGATCGGCGTAGGCCCCGGCGGCGAGATGGAAGTCGCCGCGGCCATCGGCGATCTCGGCAAGAAGAATCTGGTACAGGATCTGCGGTGTCAGCGTCAGATTGGGCAGGTTCTCCGCCGGCTTCTCGGCAGCGGCAAGCTCGGACTGCGCGGCGGCGGCCAGCGGCATTGCGAGTGCGAACGCCAGCGTCAGGCGGGCCAGGGGGCGCGCGGCGAACGACATAGGGAAAGGGAAGGTCACGGCGATTGGACGACTGGTTTAGAATTTGGTTCGCACCCATGTTAGCAGTTTCGCCGCCTGCAGCAAGCGCGCGTCACGCGCCGACTTCAGCCCGCCATCGCCCTTCCGGACCCGGCCATGCCCGAATTACCCGAAGTCGAAGTCACCCGCCTTGGCATCGCCCCCGAACTGACCGGTCGCACGGTCAGCGGCGTCGTGCTGCGCACGCCGCGGTTGCGCTACCCGCTGCCGCAGAGCCTGGCCCGGCGCCTGACCGGATGCACCCTGCTGGCGATCGACCGCCGCGGCAAATATCTGCTGCTGGATTTCGGCGCAGGCAGCCTCCTGCTGCACCTGGGCATGTCGGGCAGTCTGCGCCTGCTCAAAATCGGCACGCCGCCGGCGAAACACGATCACCTCGATCTCGAATTCGGCCGGATACTGCTGCGGCTGCGCGACCCGCGCCGATTCGGCGCTGCGCTGTGGCTGGCGGGCAACCCCAGCCGGCATCCGCTGCTCGCGACGCTCGGGCAGGAACCGCTCGAAGAAGGGTTTACGCCGCTCTGGCTGTTCGAACGGACGCGCGGCAAGAACGCGCCGATCAAGCAGACGTTGATGGACAGCCATCTGGTGGTCGGCATCGGCAACATCTACGCTTCCGAGAGTCTGTTCCGCGCCGGCATCGATCCGCGCACGCCGGCGGGAAGGATTTCGTACCGGCGCTACCAGCGTCTGGTCCCGGAAGTGCGCAGCACGCTCGCGGCGGCCATCGCCGCCGGCGGCAGCAGCCTACGCGACTTCGTGCATTCCGACGGCAGCGCCGGTTACTTCCAGCAGCAGTATTTCGTCTATGGCCGCGCCGGGGAAGCCTGTCGCGTCTGCGGCGGCACGGTGAGGAGCCTGCGCCAGGCGAACCGGGCCACCTTCCACTGCCCCCGCTGCCAGCGCTGAAGCCGCAGGGCTCAAGCTTTACCGGTCAGGCGCAAGTACTTCTGC
Source organism: Pseudomonadota bacterium (assembly GCA_021811225.1). Taxonomy (GTDB): domain Bacteria; phylum Pseudomonadota; class Gammaproteobacteria; order Burkholderiales; family Rhodocyclaceae; genus CAIYYX01. Next base: position 12,628 of record JAJZPJ010000024.1, on the reverse strand, counting down.
ATCAGTTGCTCCTTGCTCTCGATCCGGTCGGGATTGAGCGGAATGCAGTCGACCGGGCAGACCTCGCGACATTGCGGCGTATCGTAGTGACCGACGCACTCGGTGCACTTGTCCGGATCGATCTGATAGGTCTCGTCCCCTTGCGAGATGGCGTTGTTCGGGCACTCGGGTTCGCACACGTCGCAGTTGATGCATTCATCGGTAATCATCAGAGCCATTGCAAATCCTTTTCAAAGTTTGAGTTTTTCTGCCAGCCGCCGCTCCACCAACGGCTGCACGAATTTACCGACATTGCCGCCCAGGCTGGCGATCTCGCGCACCATGGTGGCGGAAATGAACATGTATTGCTCGCCCGGCGTGAGAAATACGGTTTCGACATCCGGATAAAGATTGCGGTTCATCCCGGCCATCTGAAACTCGTACTCGAAATCGGACACCGCGCGCAATCCGCGCAGGATGACCTTCGCTCCGTGCTCGCGCATGAAGTCCATCAGCAGACAGTCGAAGCCATGGACCTCGACGTTGCTGAAGTCGGCCAACACCTCGCGCGCGATACCCACCCGCTCGTCGAGCGTGAAAAATGGCCTCTTGTTGCGGCTGCCCGCGACGCCGACGATGACGCGCTGAAACAACTTCGATGCGCGGCGCACGAGATCCTCGTGACCGCGGGTCAGCGGGTCGAAAGTGCCCGGATAGATGGCGATGCCGTTGCTCATTGCCGCTCCAACAGATGATAATAAACTTGCCCCGCCCGGCCGGCGCGCACGCTGGCCCATTCTCCGAGCGACTCGACGGCATGCTCGGCTTCGACGTACAGCCGGGCGCCCGGATTCGCGATGTTTTGCAGCAGGGGCTCGATGCGCGCGAGCCAGCCTTGGCGGTAAGGCGGGTCGAGAAACACCAAGTCGTAGCGTCCCCGCCCAGGCCCGCCAGACTCCGCTGCCGAGCGCATGAATGTTAACGCATCCGCCCGGACCAGCTCCAGTTGCGCGCCGCCCAGCGCCTGCGCATTCTGCCGCAGCGCCGCAAACGCGCCTTGATCCTGCTCAACCAAGGTGACTCTCGCCGCGCCGCGCGAGGCGGCCTCGAAACCGAGCACGCCGCTGCCGGCGAACAGATCCAGGCATGACCGCCCGGAAAGATCCTGTCCGAGCCAGTTGAACAGCGTCTGGCGCACGCGATCCGGCGTCGGCCGCAAGCCGCGGATGCCGGCGACGGCGATCAGGCGGCTGCGCCACGTGCCACCGGTGATGCGGATCCGGGACATCGGGGTCCGTTTCAATCGCCGCCCGGGAGCGCGCTGGCCGAGCGCGCCGATTCGGCTTGTCGGACAACGGCAGCACCCGGCGGAATGGCGGTCATGAACGCCAGCCTCGGCGCCGCGGCGATGGTGTTCTGCGTCATGGTGGTTGAGGGGCTTCTGCTAAAATGAGTCCGTTCGAGCCGCGCATCATAAGCCTTCACCGAAACTCTGTCAGTCGCGCGCCATAACCCACCCTCGTTACCGATCGCCATGCTTGGTTTCCTCAAGAAAAAACCCGCAGAAGAGTCCGCAGAGGCCAAGTCCAGCTGGACCGAACGACTGAAACGGGGTCTGGCGCGCAGCCGCGCCCAACTCGGCGGCCGGCTGACGGCGCTGTTTCGCCGTACCCGGATCGACGACGATTTGCTCGACGAACTGGAAGCGACCCTGCTGATGGCCGATGTCGGCGTCGAGGCGACCCGCTATCTGCTGGACGACCTGAAGGCCGCCGTCAAGCGGGACAAGTTGGAAACCCCGGCCCAATTGCAGGCGGCCCTGACCCAGTCGTTGGAACGGCTCTTGACGCCCCTGCAGCAGCCGCTGGACGTCTCGACGCACAAGCCCTTCATCATCATGATCGCCGGCGTCAATGGCGCCGGCAAGACCACCTCGATCGGCAAGCTCGCGCGTCACTTTCAGGCCCAGGGCAAGTCGGTGCTGCTCGCCGCCGGCGACACCTTCCGCGCCGCGGCACGGGAGCAGTTGCAGACCTGGGGCGACAGGAACGGCGTGACGGTGATCAGTCAGGAATCGGGCGATCCTGCCGCCGTCGTCTTCGATGCCATCCACGCCGCCCAAGCGCGCGGCATCGACGTCGTGCTGGCCGACACCGCGGGACGGCTGCCGACCCAGCTGCACCTGATGGAGGAAATCGCCAAGGTCAAGCGCGTGATCCAGAAGGCGGACCCCTCGGGACCGCACGAGGTGATGCTGGTGCTCGACGCCAACATCGGCCAGAACACGCTGACGCAGGTCCGGGCCTTCGACAAGGCCATCGGCGTCACCGGCCTGATCGTCACCAAGCTCGACGGCACCGCCAAGGGCGGCGTCATCGCTGCCATCGCCCGGCAGCAGCCCATCGCGTTGCGCTTCATCGGCGTCGGCGAGGGCATAGACGACCTGCAGCCTTTCTCCGCCCACGAGTTCGTCGCCGCGCTGTTCGAGCAATGAGCGAGGCTCATGTCCGGCCCCGGCGACGGGCCCGGGGCAGCCAAAGAGCTGCGGTTCTGAGCCGGGCGAGGGCGAGCCGTAGTCGCCCGCGGCAAGGGGGATGGGGGAAAGGCGCATGATCCGCTTCGAGCAGGTCAGCCGCCGCTATCCGCCCGCAGGGGTTGCGCTCGACGGTCTCAGCTTCTCCGTCGCGCCGGGCGAACTGGTGCTGATCACCGGCCATTCCGGCGCCGGCAAGACCACCGTGCTGAAACTGATCGCGGCGATCGAACGGCCCAGCGCCGGCGCGGTGCTGGTGGGGGGGCAGGACGTCGGCCACCTGAAGCGTCCGGCGATTCCGTTTCTGCGCCGGAACCTCGGACTGATATTCCAGGATCAGAAACTCCTGTTCGACCGCAGCGTCTTCGAAAACATCATGCTGCCACTGGCGATCGCCGGCTTCCCCCCGAAAGAGGCCGCCGGGCGCGTGCGCGCCGCGCTCGACAAGGTCGGCTTGCGGGGTCGCGAAAGAGCGCTGCCCGTCGCACTCTCCGGCGGGGAACAGCAGCGGCTGGCCATCGCCCGCGCGGTGGTGGGTCGCCCCGGCATCCTGCTCGCCGACGAGCCGACCGCCCACCTCGATCCGGACACGGCCGGCGAAGTCGCGGCAATTTTCAGGGACTTCCAGCAGGTCGGCGTCACCGTCCTGATCGCCACCTGCGACGACACCCTGTTCGCTCCCTTCGCGCCGCGCCGCCTGGTGCTCGACCACGGGAAATTGATCCCATGAACGCCTGGCTCGCGCAGCACTTCAGGGCGCTCGCTTGGGCGCTCTCGCGTCTGGCGGCGGCGCCGGTCAACACCCTGCTCTCCTTGCTCGCGGTCGGCATCGCGCTGGCCCTGCCGGCGGGCGGCCAGATGCTGCTCGGCAACGCCTTGCAGATCGCCCGCAATGCCAATGCCGCGCCGCAAGTCTCGCTGTTTCTGGCGCTCGACGCCGACCGCAAGGCGGTCGATGACATTACAACCCGCCTGAAGAACAATCCGCAGGTCAAGGAGCTGCGCTATATCCCGCGCAGCGAGGCGCTGAAACGCTTTCAAGCCCGGGAGGGATTGGCGGAACTGCTCGCCGCCCTGCCCAGCAATCCCTTCCCCGACGCTTTTGTCGTGACCCCGCGCAACGCCGACCCGACGGCGATGGACGCTCTGCGCGACGAATTCCGCCAGTGGCCGAAGGTCGAGCATGTCCAGCTCGACTCCGCCTGGGTCCGTCGTCTCGACGCCTTGCTGCGCCTGGGACGGACCAGCGTGGTCGTGCTGGCGGCCTTGCTCGGGCTGGGTCTGGTGGCGATCACCTTCACCACCATTCGCCTGCAGGTCGTGAGTCAGCGCGCCGAGATCGAACTGAGCCGGCTGCTCGGTGCGACCGATGCCTTCATCTGTCGGCCCTTCTACTACTTCGGCGCCGTGCAGGGACTGCTCGGCGGGGCGGTCGCCTGGCTGATCGTGCTCGCCGTCACCCTGGCGCTGCGCGCTCCGGTGGCCGAACTGGCGGCGCTGTACCACGCCAGCGCCGCCCTGCAGCCGCTCGGGGTACCCGACTCCCTGCTCCTGCTCGCTTTCGCCGCCGGCCTGGGCTGGCTCGGTGCCGCCCTCTCGCTGGGTAGGCACCTGCGCGAACCCGTCTGAGGGAACTCCCGACCGGATTGGCACTCGAACGCCGAGAGTGCTAAAATGAACTCAAGGAGAAATGAATATGGGTGATGCTCTGTCGAGTATGTCGCTATCCGTCGATCTTCTTGCAATGCCCGTCGGCGCAGGAAGTCTGGAAGCTTATATCCAGTCCGCCTACCAGATGCCGATGCTGTCGGAAGATCAGGAAGTCGCCCTGGCCCGCCGGCTGCGCGACCACGAGGATCTGGAAGCGGCTCGCGCGCTGGTGCTCTCCCACCTGCGGCTGGTGGTTTCGATCGCCCGCGGCTATCTGGGCTACGGCCTGCCGCACGCCGACCTGATCCAGGAGGGCAATATCGGCCTGATGAAGGCGGTCAAACGCTTCGATCCGGAGCGCGGCGTCCGGCTGGTTTCCTTCGCGATGCACTGGATCAAGGCCGAGATCCACGAATACATCCTGAAAAACTGGCGTCTGGTGAAGATCGCCACCACCAAGGCGCAGCGCAAGTTGTTCTTCAACCTGCGCAGCCTGAAGCAGAGTCTGTCCACCCTCGGGCCCGACGAGGTCCAGGCGATGGCCAAACAGCTCAGCGTCAAGCCCGAGGAAGTGATCGAAATGGAAACGCGGCTGTCCGGCCAGGATATTTCCCTGGAACCGCTCAGCGACGACGACGACGAACGTTACGCACCGATCGCTTACCTCCCCGCCGATGCCAGCTTCGAGCCCACCGCGGTGCTGGAACGCATCGAATACGACCGCCTCCAGGGCGATGGCCTGCGCACCGCCTTAGACTCGCTCGATCCGCGCAGCAGGGCGATCGTGACGCGCCGCTGGCTGGCGGAAGAGGGCGAGGCGGCGACGCTGCATGAACTGGCTGCGGAGTATGGCGTCTCGGCAGAACGCATCCGGCAAATCGAAGCCAAGGCGCTGAAGAACATGCGCGGCGCCCTGACCGCATAGGCGCCGAAATATAGCGTAAAGACGGGCGGCGATCGCCGCCCGTCTTATTTTCCGTCGAGCAGCAACTTGAGGTCGGCCGCGATGTTCTGCGGCGTTTCCCCATGGCGGATCAGCAAGCGCAGCCGCCCCTGCGGGTCGTAGGCATAGCTGCTGGCGGTATGGTCTATCGTGTAGTTCTGCGGCGTGCTGCCCGCAACCTTTCGGTAATAAATTCTGAATTCCTTGGCCGTGGCCGCGGTGGTCGCGGTGTCGCCGCGCAGGCCGACGAAGGTCGGATAGAACTGGGGGACATAGGCGGCGAGCAGCGCTTGCGTGTCGCGCTCGGGATCGACGGTGACGAACAGCACCTGCACCCGCTTGGCATCCGCACCCAGCAGTTTCATCGCTGCGGCCAAGCCCGCCAGCGTCGTCGGACAAACATCCGGGCACTGCGTGTAGCCGAAGAAGAGCACCACCGCCTTGCCCTTGTAGTCCGAGAGGTGGCGCAGATGGCCGGTGTCGTCGGTGAGGGCGAAATCGCGGCCGAAATTCGCGCCGGTGATGTCGGTGCTGACGAAGTGCGGACTGTGACTGCAGGCGGCCAGCGCCAGGACGACGAACGGCAGCAAGCGCCGCAGGATGGGGCTCATAGATAGTGGTCGATCAGCAAGAATGAGAACAGCGCGGAAAGATAGAAGATCGAATAGCGGAAGGTCTGCCGCGCCAAGCGATCGCTGTAATTCCGCCACAACAACCAAGCATGAGCGAGGAAGATTCCGTCCAGAACGAGCGTCGGCGCCAAATAGAGCCAACCGCTCATGCGAATGGCGAAGGGCATCAACGTCACCGCCGTCAGCAGCCAGGTGTAGAGGAAGATATGCAGGCGGGTGAATTTGGCGCCGTGGGTGACCGGCAGCATCGGCACGCCTGCTGCGGCATACTCCCGGCTCCGGTAGAGCGCCAACGACCAGAAGTGGGGCGGCGTCCAGACATAGATGATCAGTGCGAGCAGCCAGGCCTGGCCGCTCACTTCGCCGGTCATGGCGGCCCAGCCGAGTACCGGCGGCATGGCGCCGGCGAGCCCGCCGATCACGATGTTTTGCGGCGTCAAAGGCTTCAGGATAACCGTATAGATGAGCGCGTAGCCGATGAAGGTGACGAGCGTCAACCATGCCGTCAGCGCATTGACGCCGTAGTAAAGGATGACCATGCCGGCAAGGCATAGCCCGCCCGACCAGATCAGAGTATCCCGCCCGGAGAGCGCTCCGCGCGGCAGCGGACGCGCCCGCGTCCTGGCCATGACGCTGTCGATCCTTTGCTCGATCAGGCAGTTCAGCGCCGCGGCTGCCGCGGCGACCAAGGTTATGCCCAGAGTCGCGGCAGCGATCAGCCCGGGGCTCGCCCTTTCGGAGGGCGCCAGCAGCATGCCGATGAAGGCGCAAAAGACGACCAGCATGATCACGCGCGGCTTGGTCAAGGCGATGTATTCGCCGACCTGGTGCATTGCGGGTTGTAGGGAAATCGTAGTCATGAGCTGCCCCTCTTCGTTTCGGCGCGCCCCAAGTCAACCGATCTGGGAAACCTGGAGCAGACGCGTCAGATCCTTGATCATGCCCTTCGGGTCGGCACCGTCATCGTAGCGCAGCACGAAGTTGCCGAGCGGATCGATCAGGTAGATGTGCGCGGATCGATCCCCCTTGGCCGGAAACGCCGATAGCCACGCCGGGTTCCGGGCGCGCGCCACCAGCAGTCCCGGATGCTCGGCCAGCAGTTTGGGATCGGGGGTTCCGGCGCCGGAGAGCAGCCACAGCCGCCCGATCCGGCTCCTGTTCTCGCCCTGGGTCAAGCGTACCTGGCGAATGTAATAAAGGCTGCGCTGGCATCTCGAGTCGCACGACGGCGGCTGTATCGTGACCAGTTGCCACTTGCCGTGCAGCGCATCGCTCGAGAACCCCTTGCCGGCCAGGTCGGTCAGTTCGCCGTTGGGCAGGCGGGTGGTTGCCAGCAGTTCGCCGTAATTGACGCTATGCGTCGGACGCCAGTTCCGATAAACGACGTAGGCGGCGAACATGGGAAGCACGGAAATCACCGCCAGCAGCAGCAGCGTTCGGCGGCCATCAACCAGCATCGGAGGACCTCCTTCTGAAAAAATGATAGGCCCATAGCAGACAGGTCAGCAGCGCAAAAGCAAACCACTGGAATGCGTAGCCGCGGTTCCTGTCGGCGCCGGAATCGGGCCTGGGCCAATCCCTGATCAATCCGTCCCCCGGGTCGTCGCTCTGCCGAACGATGACCGGCTGCAGCTCGAGCCCCGACCAGGCGCGGAAGCGTTCCAGCGTGACGTTCTCCCAGATTCGGCCCTCCCGGTAGGTGGTACCGTATTCCTTGAAGCGCAGCGGCAACAGGACGCTGCCTGAAACTTCGACCCGCCCCCCCGGGGTCTTGACCTCCGGCAAGCGTCTCCGGTCCCCGCCCGCCGCGATCCAGCCGCGATCGACCAAGAGGTTGAGGTCGCTGCCTTCCAGCCTCAATGGCATATAGACATCGTAACCATCCTGCCCCTGATGCACCTGGTTGTCGAGGAAGATTCCATATCGAGTCAGCCAGCGGCCGCGGGCGGATACCCGGTGATAGTCGAGGTTGTGCCCATCGATCGGCTCGCCGCCGATGGCGACGGGCGGCAACGCCGCCAGGCTGGCGTAACGTGCCTCGCGCGCCTCCCTCATGTGCGCCCGGTCCAGCTGCCAGCGTCCCAGCAGGACGGTGACGACGACCACGAATATCGCGGCGGCGGTCGGCCAGAACCACGATGCCGGCCGCATCGGCTGCCCGTCGGATGCGCTAGACTGCTGCTTTTTCAAAGAGAGCTTCCTGTGAGAATCGTCGTCATCGCACTGCTCCTGGCCATCATCGCCAGCCTGGGCTCGGCCTTGTTCTTCTTGTTCTCCGACAAACCCGGCTCCCAGCGCACGGTCAGGGCACTCACCTTCCGGGTCGGGCTGTCGATCCTGCTCTTCGCCTTGCTGATGGCCGGCTACCACTTCGGCTTGATCGGCAGGCGCCATTAGCGCCCCGGAACAGGCGCTGCGTCGCTCATAACCAGTACACCACCACGAACAGCAGCAGCCAGACGACATCGACGAAGTGCCAGTACCAGGCCACCGCTTCGAAGGCGAAGTGATGATCCGGCTTGAAATGACCGGCCAGCACGCGGAACAGCATGACGGTCAGCATGGTCACGCCGATCGTCACGTGCAGACCGTGAAAGCCGGTCAGCATGAAGAAGGTGGTGCCGTAGATGCCGGTGGTCAGCTTCAGATTCATCTCGGCGTAGGCGTGGGAATATTCATGCACCTGCAGCGTCAGAAAGCTCACCCCCAGAGCGATGGTCAGGATCAGGCCGAGCGTGAGCTGGGTGCGCTTGTTCTTCATCAGTCCCCAGTGCGCCCAGGTCAGGGTGGCGCCGGAGCTGAGCAGCAGCAGGGTGTTGATCGCGGGAATGCCCATCGCCTCCATCGGGCTGAAGCTGCCTTTGAAGGCCGGGCCGGCGTTGGGCCAGGTGGCGGCGAAATGCGGCCAGAGCGCTTGCGTCTCGCCGCTGGCGAGATCGGGAACCGACAGCACCCGGGCGTAGAACAGGGCGCCGAAGAAGGCGGCGAAGAACATCACCTCGGAAAAGATGAACCAGCTCATGGCCCAGCGGAACGAGGAGTCCACCCGCTTGTTGTAGAGTCCGCCCTCCGATTCCCGGACAACCGCGCGGAACCAGCCGGCCATCATGAAGAACAACACCGCGAAGCCGGCGGCCACGACCAGGGGACCGGCACCGTAGTGATTGACCCACAATACCGCCCCGAAAGCCAGCAGCAGCAGCGCTAACGCCCCGACCAATGGCCAGTAGGACGGGCTCGGCACGTAATAGTAGCCAGCTTCCTGAGTCATGCCCCTTCTCCTCTCAAGTTGTTGCCCCGTGGCTCATGACGACGAGTCTGACCACGACCACCAGCAGCAGAACAAATACGGCGCCGCCGAGAATCCCCGCCAACACTATTTGCGCCGGCTTGAGCTTGGCCATATCTGACTCGCCCTGCTGACGACGGCGAACCCCGAAAAACGCCCAGAATATCGTCCTCGCCGCCCGCACAAAACTGCTGTCATCTGCCATAACCTGTCCCTTCAAGATCGACTCGAAGGCTTGTCGGCCTCCGCGCGAGTGTTGCCTTCGACCGCGAAGAAAGTATAGGACAGGGTGATGGTATTGATGTCCTTCGGCAGAGACGGATCGACCACGAATACCACCGGCATGCGCCTGGTCTGGCCGGCAGCGACGGTTTGCTTGCTGAAGCAGAAGCAGCTGATCTTATGAAAATACAGTGCCGCTTCGCGCGGTCCGTAGCTGGGGATGGCCTGGCCGGTCACCGCTTCGTTCTTTTTGTTCACCACTTCGAACATCGCCTGAGAAACCGCGCCAGGGTGCACCAGCATGTGCGCTTGCAGGGGGCGGAATTTCCAGGGCATGTCATGAACGTTCGAGTCGAACTCGACATCCACCACCCGGCTCAAATCCACTTGCGTATTGAGCGGTGCATCGTTCGAGCCGACTCGGTTCAGCCCGGTGACGCTGCAGAAAACCGAGTAGAGCGGCACCAGGGCGTAGCCGAAACCGAACATCAAGGCCGAGAACAGCGCGAGCTTGATCAGGGTCTTGCGGTTATTGGGCCGCGGCGGAACGCTCATCGCTCGAGCAGCCAGGCGCGCAGGATATAGCCGAAGAAGAACGCCAGCGCCACCGCCCCCAGAATCAGGCCCAGGCGCAGATTGCGCCGGGCCTGGGCATCCTTGTTCGGAGTTTGCATCGTCGCTTCCAGTTCTCTCATTTCACCTGCGGCTGGGTTTCCCAGGTGTGATACGGCGCCGGCGACGGCACTTCCCACTCCAGGCCCTCGGCACCGTCCCACGGCTTGGCCGCCGCCTTGGGTCCGCCCTTGATGCAGGTGATCACGACGTAAAGAAACAGCAATTGGGAGAGCCCTAGGCCGAAGGCGCCGATCGAGGAGATCATGTTGAAATCGGCGAACTGCAGCGCGTAGTCGGGGACGCGGCGCGGCATCCCGGCCAGGCCCAGGAAGTGCTGGACGAAGAAGGTCATGTTGAAGAAGAACATCGTCAACCAGAAATGCGTTTTCCCGAGTCTCTCGTTGTACATGTGGCCGGTCCACTTCGGCAGCCAATAATAGACCGCGGCGAAAGCCGAAAACAAGGCGCCAGCGACCATCGTGTAATGGAAGTGGGCCACCACGTAGTAGGTGTTGTGCAATTGCACGTCGACCGGGGTCATCGCCAGCACCAGGCCGGAGAAACCGCCCATCGTGAATAGGAAGATGAAACCCAGCGCAAACAGCATCGGGGTTTCGAAACTCAGCGCCCCGCGCCACATGGTGGCGATCCAGTTGAACACCTTCACCCCGGTGGGAACGGCGATCAGCATGGTCGCGTACATGTAGAACAGCTGTCCGGCCACCGGCATCCCCGAGGTGAACATGTGGTGACCCCAGACGAAGAAGGACAGGATCGCGATCGAAGCCGTGGCATACACCATCGACGTATAGCCGAACAGCGGCTTGCGCGAGAAGGCGGGAACCACCTGGGAGATGATGCCGAACCCGGGCAGGATCACGATATAGACTTCGGGGTGACCGAAGAACCAGAAGACGTGCTGGTACAGCACCGGATCGCCGCCGCCGGCGGCGCTGAAGAAGCTCGTGCCGAAATGGCGGTCGGTCAGGAGCATGGTCACCGCTCCGGCGAAAACCGGCATCACCGCGATGATCAGGAAAGCGGTGATCAGCCAGGTCCAGACGAACATCGGCATCTTCATCAGCGTCATCCCCGGCGCGCGCAGATTGAGGATGGTGGTGATGATGTTGATCGAACCGAGGATCGACGAAATGCCGAGAATGTGCACCGCGAAAATCGTCATGTCCATACCCATGCCCATCTGGATCGACAGGGGCGGATAGAGGGTCCAGCCGACGCCGGCGGCGCCGCCGGGCACGACGAGGGAGGTGACGAGCAACAGGCTGGCCGGGATCAGCAGCCAGAAACTCCAGTTGTTGAGACGGCCGAAGGCCATGTCGGAGGCGCCGATCTGCAGCGGGATCATCCAATTGGCGAAGCCGACGAAGGCCGGCATGATCGCGCCGAAGACCATGATCAGGCCGTGCAGGGTGACGATCTGGTTGTAGCGTTCGGGCTCCAGAAATTGAATGCCGGGCTCGAACAACTCGGCGCGGATCAGCAGCGCCATGATGCCGCCGACGATGAACATGGTGAAGCTGAACCACAGGTACATCGTGCCGATGTCCTTGTGGTTGGTCGTCGTCAGCCAGCGCCTCAGTCCGCTCGGACGCTGCCCATGCGCAGCCGCATGTCCACTTACCGTAGCTTCCATCACCCTCTCCTGTATTCGATTAAGCTGCTGCAACGCGCCGGATGCGGTCATTGACGCGCCGCCTTGACCTCCGACGGCTGGATGGCATCCCCGGTCTTATTGCTCCAGGAGTTGCGCTCATAGGTGATCACCGCCGCGATGTCGGTATCCGACAACTGCTTGCCGAAGGCCGCCATCGCGGTCCCCGGCCGGCCGTTCAGCACCGTCTTGATGTGCAAGATCTTCGGGCCGTTGGCGACCTTGTCTCCGTCCAGGGCCGGGAAGACACCCGGAATGCCCTTGCCGGTCAGCTGGTGGCAGGGGGCGCAGTTCTTGACGAACACCTCATGGCCATGCTTCATCAGGTCCGCGAACTGCCAGACCTTGTTGGCATTTTCGGCATTGGCCGCCATTTTCTGTTTTTCCTCGGCCACCCAAGCGGCGTATTTCTTTTCGGACACCACATCCACCACGATCGGCATGAAGCCGTGCCCCTTGCCGCACAATTGCGCGCACTGGCCGCGGAACACCCCTTCCCGATCGGCACGGAACCAGGTATCCCGGATGAAACCCGGAATCGCGTCCTGCTGGACCCCGAGCGACGGAACGAACCAGCCGTGAATGACGTCGTTGGACGTCGTCAGGATGCGGATCTTCTTACCCACCGGCACGACCAGATGATGATCGACCTCGAGCAGGTAGTGCGGGTCCTTGGCCGCCTTGCCGTCGAGCTGATCTTCGGGGGTGGACAAGACGCTCATGAACTTGATCCCCTCGCCCTCCCCGTTCAGGTAGTCGTAGCCCCACTTCCATTGGTAGCCGGTCGCCTTGATGGTGATGTCGGAATTCGAGGAATCCCTCATCGCGAGCAGCGTCTTGGTGACCGGCCAGGAAATCGCGATGAGGATCAGAAACGGGATGGCGGTCCACAGAATCTCGACCCGGGTGTTCTCGTGAAAATTGGCGGGTTTCCCGCCCGATGACTTGCGATGCCTGATGACCGAATAGAACATCACTCCGAACACGATGACGAAGATGGTGAGGCAAACCCCCATCATCCACATGTTCAGGTCGTAGACCTTCTGGGCCAATCGGGTGGCGGGCGCCTGAAAATTGAATTCGTAGGCCGCCT
>JAJZPJ010000251.1 GCA_021811225.1 Pseudomonadota bacterium | reverse complement strand
GCGTCGGCGGGCCGTCGGCCGGGCCGGTCAGCTCCATGAAGCCGGCCATCGCCTGGATCACCGGATCGTAGCCGGGCGCATCCGGATACTCAGGCCCCAGCGCCGAGATGCCCGCCCAGATCAGGTCGGACTTGACGCGGCTCAGACTCGCGTAATCGATGCCCAGCGATGCGTAGCGGCGCGGCACGGTGTTGCAGCAGAAGACATCGACGTTAAGTTCGGTGATCAAGCGGCGCAGCACTTCCTGCCCCCGGGGGTCCTTCAGGTTCAGCGCGATGGCTTCCTTGCCGACGTTGGGCGCGATGAAGTAGGAGCGGCGGTCCTCGTCCGCCACCCGGGAACCGATGTAGCGGTTCGGGTCGCCGGGCAGGCCCTCGCCCGGCGTCGCCTCGATCCTGATCACCCGCCAGCCCAGTTGGGCGAAGCGCAGCGTGGCGTAGGGCAGGGACAGCGCCTGCTCCATCGCCAGCACGGTGCGGCGCTTCATGTCGCCTCCGCTGGGCCGCGCCCCGCAGGAAGTACCCTCGGGGTACCCCGAGGAGGCGACGAGCCAGCACACGGAAGCCGCGTTTTGTGCGGCTGAACCGTCGTCACCCCTTTCCTCGGGGAAGGGGGCGGGGGAAGGGTAGTCATATTGGTTTCCAGTGCGGCTTCTCGCTCTTGCCGGTGAGCGCCCGATACACCCGCTCCGGCGTGAACGGCAGGTCGAAGAGGCGCACGCCGGTGGCGTTTTGTATGGCGTTGGCGGTCGCCGCGGCGATGCAGATGGCCGGCGCCTCGCCCACGCCCTTGGCGCCCTGCGGCCCCTCGCCGTCCATCGACTCGATGAAGGAGACGTCCATCTCGGGGATCTCGGGCGCCGTCACCAGCTTGTAGTCGCGGAAGTTGGGATTCTTCATGACGCCGTTCTCGATCAGCAGGTTCTCGGTCAGCGCGTAGCCCTGGCCCATCACCACGCCGCCCTCGATCTGCCCCTCGATGCCCAGACGGTTCAACACCCGGCCGACGTCGTGGGCGCCGGTGACGCGGGTCATCCTGACCACGCCGGTCTCGGTGTCCACCTCGACCTCGACCACCTGGGTCGCCCAGGCGTAGGCGGCCGAGACGTCGCCCTTGTAGCCCTTGTCCTGATGCACGCTGGGCGGCTCGTAGTAGAAGGTGGTCATCACCAGATCGGCCTTGTCGGAAAAATGCAGCGAGCGCAGCAGGCGCGGCAGGTCCTGCAAGGCCTCGCCGTCTGCGGCGCGGATCACCCAGCCGCCGCGCAGGTCGAGCTCGGCTTCGGCGACGCCCAGCTTCTTCGCCGCCGCCGCGAGGATCTTGGCCTTGGCCTTCTTCGCCGCGCCGATCGCCGAGTTGCCGGCGATGAAGGTGGTGCGCGAGGCATGGACGCCGACGTCCCAGGGCGTGATCGCGGTGTCGTTGTTCACCACCGTCACCGCCGACATCGGCAGGCCGAGCTCCTCGCAGACCAGCTGCGAGAGCACCGTCTCCGAGCCCTGGCCGATCTCGGAGGCGCCGGTGATCAGGGTGACGTGGGCGAAGTCGTCCAGCTTGAGGATGGTGCCGCAGCCGTCCGAAGGGTAGATCTTGGCGCCGCCGCCGACGTGCAGCATCGAGGCCATGCCGATGCCGCGCTTGATCGCGCCGGGGGCCTTCCTGTCGGCGATGTTCTGCCGGCGCTTGGCGCTGTAATCGCTGCGCGTCGCGGCGGTGGTCAGGCATTCTTTGAAACCGCAGCTCTTGAACACCATGCCCTGGCCGGTGACCTCGCCGGCGTCCTGGGCGTTCTTCAGGCGGAATTCCAGCGGCTCCATGCCGATCGCCTCGGCCAGCATGTCCATGTGCTGCTCGATGGCGAAGGTGGCCTGCAGGTTGCCGTAGCCGCGGAAGGAGCCGGCGTAGGGATTGTTGGTATACACCGCGACGGTGTGATAGTCGCAGTGCGGCACCCGGTAGAGCGAGGAGAAGGTCTGCATCATCACGAAGGGCGTGGTCGCGCCCCAGGAGGTGTAGGCGCCGTTGTCGTGCAGCGTATGCACCTGGCGGAAGGTCAGCGTGCCGTCGCGCTTGCAGCCCGAGCGCAGGGTCAGGAGCACCGGCTGGCGCGTCGGCGAGGCGAGGAACTCCTCCTCGCGGGTGAATTGCAGCTTCACCGGCCGCTTCGCGGCGCGGGCCAGGAACACCGCGATCACCTCGAACGGATAGATGTCCAGCTTGGAGCCGAAGCCGCCGCCGATCGGCGGCTGGATGATGCGCACCCGGCTGGGGTCCATGTTCAGATAGTCGGCGAACTCGCGCTTGTGCAGGAAGGGCACCTGGGTGTTGGAATACAGCAGCAGGCCCCCCGAGGCGTCGAACTCGGCGATGATGCCCGACACCCCCATGCAGCAGTGGGTCACGTAGTGCAGACGGAAAGTGTCCTCGATCACCACGTCGGATTCGGCCTCGCCGGCAGCCACGTCGCCGTGGGCGTAGTCGAAGCGCATCGCGACGTTGTCGGGGTGGGCCTCGTGCAGCACCGGCGCGCCCGCCTTCATCGATTGCTCGGGATCGGCCAGCACCGGCAGGTCCTGGTACTCGACCTTGATCAGCTTCAGGGCCCGGAGGGCGATCTCCTCGCTGTCGGCCGCCACCGCGGCGATCTCGTCGCGCTGGCTGCGCACCCGGTCGCCCTTCAGCGGCAGGTGGTCGCGGGCGACGCCGATCGGGCGCTGGTCGGGCACGTCGGCGGCGGTGATCACCGCGTGCACGCCGGGCAGCGCCCGCGCCGCCCGGGTGTCGATGCTGACGATGCGCGCGTGCACCCGCGCCGAGCGCAGGATCTTGCCGTGCAACTGGCCGGGCAGGTTGATGTCGTGGATGTAGCGGGTCTTGCCCTCGGCCTTTTCGGGCGCATCCATCTTGACGATGCGCTTGCCGATCAGGGAGTCGGGCGCAATGAATTTTTCAGTGACGCTCATGGCGCAGCTCCTATTCGGTCACGGAGACGATCGCATCGACGATCTTCTTGTAGCCGGTGCAGCGGCAGATGTTGCCCTCGATGCCGCGCTTGACCGCCTCGCTGTCGGCGTGCGGGTGCTTGTCGAGCAGGTGGCTGGCCTGCACCATCATGCCCGGGGTGCAGAAGCCGCACTGCACCGCGCCGTGTTCGACGAAGGCGGCGGAGAGCGCCTCGGCCCGCTTGCCGACCTGGTCGGCGGCCAGCCCCTCGATGGTGACCAGTTGGCGGCCGTGGCAATCGACCGCGAACATCAGGCAGGAGTTCATCGAGACGCCGTCGACCAGGATGGTGCAGGCACCGCACTCGCCCTCGCCGCAGCCGTACTTGGTGCCGGTCAGCCCCAGGGTGTCGCGCAGCAGTTCCAGCGTGCTCATGCCGACCTGCACCGTGGCGCGCGTCCTGACGCCGTTCAGGGTGAAATCGATGTCATGCTTGAGCGACATGGTCGAGTATCCTCTTGGTCATGTTGTGAAT
>JAJZPJ010000250.1 GCA_021811225.1 Pseudomonadota bacterium | reverse complement strand
CCATCGGCCGGGCGCTCGACATCAGCCACGACACCGTCAAGCTGCACGTGCGCCACATCCTCTCCAAGCTCAACCTGAGCTCCCGCGTCGAAGCGGCGGTGTTCGCCGTCGAGCAGAAGAGCGGCGTTGCGGGCAGACGCGTGCAGTAGGCGCGTTACCGGGCCTGGTAGGCGAAGCGCGTGCCCGGGGGAAAGTTCAGGCCGAAGGTTCCGGCCAGCACCATTAGCAGTTCCTCGTCGTCGGCCAGCAGGCGGCGGTCCAGGCTCGCGCCGCGATCGAAGATCAGCTCGCGGTTCCTCAGGACATGCCGGCCCTCGGGCGTGGGCAGTTGCACCGTCAGCGTCTGCACGAAGCGCGAATCGGGATGCGTCGACACGTAGTGGTTGGCCATCTCGAAGTCGGCGAGATGCTGCGCTTCCAGGGTGAAGGCGTAGAGATCCTGCCAACCGGGTTCCGGCGTCTGCTGCCGGGACTGCAGCAGCCACTGGCCCCCATCGGGGACGATGCGGTAGCGCCAGGCGAAGTGGCGCACTTCCTCAGCCGTGCCGAAGGGCACCGGCAGCAGCAGGCCCTCGGCGCCGAAGCCGACGTCGCACAGCCAGCGCCCGCCGTCGCTCTCGACCAGGAGCAGCATGTGGGTGCGCGGCAGGATGCGCTGGCTGCGGTAGCGCACCCGCGCCGCCAGGGGGAGCACCGCGAAGCCCAGGGTCTCGAGGGCGGCCTGGAACAGCAGATTCTGCTCGAAGCAGTAGCCGCCGCGCCCGCCCGCGACCAGCTTCGCCTGCAGGCCCGCCAGGTCGAGGCGGATGGCGCGGCCTTGCAGGACGTCGAGATTCTCGAACGGGATGTGCGTCGCGTGGGCGAGATGCAGCGCCTGCAGCAGCGACCGCGAGGGCAGCAGTTCGCCGCGATAGGCGATGCGTTCGAGATAGGCGGGAAGATCGAGGCGGGCGCTGTCTGGCATGGCGGCGAACACGGGCAGATCGTTTAAGTTTAATATTAGCGGGAAATGGTCGAGCCTCGCCGCCACGTGCGGATGCAGCCCGGCGATGATGCCATCACCCACAAGCTTGTTGCAATGGAGAAACGCATGTTCGAAGCATTCAAGACGTCCGCCCGCCTCGCGCTCATCGTCGCGCCGCTGCTCCTGGCGCAGCCCGCGTCCAGCCTCGCCGCCGGCTACCCGAAGCAGATCCAGGCGGCGGTCGATAGCGGCGTCAAGGTGGTCAAGACCTTCCCCGCGGCGTCGTCGCTCACCGGCTGGGTGCTGTCGGAGAAAGGGCACTATTCGCTGGTGTTTACCACGCCCGATCGCAAGACGCTGATCGCCGGCGATCTGATCGACGAGAACAGCCGGAATCTCACCTCACGCTATGCCGAACAGTACATTCCCAAGCCCGACCGCGCGGCCTTGCTGAAGGAGCTGATCCGGGCGCCGCACATCGTCGAGGGAGCGGCCAAGAATCCCAAGAGCGTGCTCTACGTGTTCTTCGATCCGAACTGCCCCTACTGCCACTACACCTGGATGGCGCTGCAGGCCTACGAGAGAGTCGGCCTGCAGATCCACTGGGTGCCGGTGGCGGTGCTGGGACCCACCAGCATGCCCAAGGCGATCGCGATCATGGCCGCCGCCGACAAGACCGCGGCCTTCCGCAAGATGGAGCAAAGCGGCGGCCTGGGCAAGCCCGCTCCGGCCGGCTTCGGCGCCGACACGCATCCCCAGATCGCCCTGGCGCTCCGGAGCAACGCGGAGCTGATGGACAAGTTCGGCATCGGCGGCACGCCGGGCATCGTCTGGCGGGACAAGAGCGGCAAGATCAAGGCGATCAGCGGCATGCCGCGCCTGTCCGACATTCCGGCGATCGTCGGCTTGCCCGAGCAGAAGAACGACGACCCGGCGCTCGCCAAATTCCGCTGAGCCTGACCGGAGGCGGTCCCGCGCCGTTGAGCCGCTGCCGCTTGTCGGCTATAGTGCGGCCATAGCCCGCCCGCAGGACCGCCATGCCGCGCACCGCTGATAGCCCGCCGGGCAAGGAACCGAAGGAACATCGCCTGACCCTGGTCGAGGTGGTCGATGCCCTGGCCGCCGACGGGCTGATCGACGTCCCCGAGGCCGAACGCTTCCTCAAGGAGCGGCGCTATTTCCGCGGCGACATTCATCCCTTGATCGTCGTGGCCGAGCAGAAATGGAAGTCGGCGCGGCCGCCCCACCGGGTCCTCGATATCGAGACGCTGAGCCAATGGCTGGCGCAATGGTCCGGGCTGGAATACCTGCACATCGATCCGCTCAAGATCGATTTCGCCGCCGTCACCGAAGTGGTGTCCAACGCCTACGCCACGCGCTTTCGCGTCCTGCCGGTGGAGGTGACCGCGCGCGAGGTGGTGGTGGCCACCGCCGAGCCCTTCCAGCGCGCCTGGGAGGAGGAGTTGCGGCCCATCCTGCGCAAGGAGATCCGCCGCGTCATTGCCAACCCGGACGCCATCGCGCGCTTCCAGGTGGAGTTCTACAACCTCGCCAAGTCGGTGAAGACCGCGATGACCGGCGGCAGCGTCGGCGGCGCCGGGCTCACCAACTTCGAGCAGCTGGTCGAACTGGGCCGGGCCAACCGCAGCTTCGACGCCAACGACCAGCACATCGTGCGCATCGTCGACTGGCTCTGGCAATACGCCTTCGAGCAGCGCGCCAGCGACATCCACGTCGAGCCGCGGCGCGACTTAGGCATCGTGCGCTTCCGCATCGACGGCGTGCTGCACCAGGTGTACCAGATCCCGATGCCGGTGCTGAACGCCATGACCAGCCGCATCAAGATCCTCGGGCGCATGGACGTGGTCGAGAAGCGCCGCCCCCAGGACGGCCGGATCAAGACGCGCACCCCCGACGGCACCGAGGTGGAGCTGCGCCTGTCCACCCTGCCGACGGTGTTCGGCGAGAAGCTGGTGATGCGCATCTTCGACCCCGAGGTGCTGGTGCGCGACGAGCGCGAGCTGGGTTTCTCCGAGGAGGACGGCGAGCGCTGGCGCAGGATGACGACCCAGCCCAACGGCATCGTCCTGGTCACCGGACCGACCGGCTCGGGCAAGACCACCACGCTCTACACCACGCTGAAGGCGCTGGCCACGCCCGAGGTGAATGTGTGCACCATCGAGGATCCGATCGAGATGGTCGAGCCGAGCTTCAATCAGGTGCAGGCGCTCGCGGGCATCGACATGGGCTTCGCCGAAGGCATCCGCGCGCTGATGCGCCAGGACCCGGACATCATCATGATCGGCGAGATCCGCGATCTGGAGACCGCCGACATGGCCATCCAGGCGGCGCTGACCGGCCATCTGGTGCTGTCGACGCTGCACACCAACGACGCCCCGTCGGCGATCACGCGCCTGCTCGATCTGGGCGTGCCGGCCTACCTGCTCAATTCGACGATACTCGGCGTGATGGCGCAGCGCCTGGTCCGGACGCTCTGCCCGCACTGCAAGAAGGCAGG
>JAJZPJ010000249.1 GCA_021811225.1 Pseudomonadota bacterium | reverse complement strand
GTGCCCGCCGCCCTGGCTGGCCGCCACTTCAGCGCTCTCGCCGCGCTGGGCGAGAGCGTCGGCGTGGGGCTGTCGATCGCCGGCAGCGGCGCGCTGGAGGTCGCGACCGTGCCCTTGCGTCTTGCCGAGGGCGACCCGCGGGCGGCGGCGGCGGTGGATGCGGAGGTCGAATCCCTGGCGATCGACGCGCAGGCTTCCGGCCGGCGCGTGCTGCTGACGCTCGTCGATCAATCGAAGACGGGCTTGATCGCGCCCAGCGTCGCCTGCGTTCTCGGTCTCGCGCGGCGGCTGCCCGATTCGCTCGATGTCCTGGTCGATGCCTGCCAGTTCCGGATGGCGCCGCGGACCCTGCGCGCCTATCTGGACCAGGGCTTCATGGTGGCGCTGACCGGTTCTAAATTCCTGACCGGGCCGAGTTTCGCCGGTGCGCTGCTGATCCCGGCGGGTGTTGCGCAGCGACTGCGCAGACAGGCCTTGCCCGACGCCCTGCTGGCCTATTCCTGCCGCGCCGACTGGCCCCGGGACTGGAATGCGGCCGGCTCGCTCAAGGACGTCGCCAATTTCGGCTTGTTGCTGCGCTGGGAAGCGGCGCTGCAGGAACTGCGGGCGTATCGCCGTCTGTCCGCGCGCGCGATCGAATTCCTGCGGGCATTCGCCCAGGCGGTCGGCGCTCGGCTGCAGGCCGATCCGCTGTTTTCGCCGCTGCCGGTGCCGGACCTCGATCGCCGTCCGCTGCTCGATGCCGCTGCCGATCCAGACCCGGACTGGGACAGCGTCCAGACGATCTTCCCCTTCGTCCTCTATCATCCCGAGACCGCCGCCGGAAAGCGGCCCTTGAACCGGGACGAGACGGCGCAGGTCTATCGTCTGCTGCAAGCCGATCTGTCGGCTGCGGGCCTGCCCGTCGCCGTCGCCAGCCTGCGTTGCCAACTGGGGCAGCCGGTCCAGTGCGGCAGCCGCGACGGTATTCCGGTCTCGGCGCTGCGCCTGTGCGCCAGCGCGCGGCTCGTCATCGAGGCTTGCGCCGGCGGCGAAGCCGCCGTGATCGATCGGGCGCTGGCGGCGCTGGACAAGACGGCGGCCATCGTCCGTTCGGGACTCGCGTCCCAGCGGACGACGCAGTGAGTCGGGCTTGCGGCGGAGACGGGGGCAGTCAGACGGGCGAAGAAAATCCGACCTACAGCTCCCGCGCCTTGCGTTCCCGTTCCACCTGGATGATGTAGCGCTGGATCATGGTCATCATCGGTCCGGGCAGCTTGATGAACTCGCAGCCGGCGCGTTTGTGGATCTTGCCGTTGGGCATGGTCACGTCGTAGAGATTGCGCACCTGCATGGTCGCGGTGATGAGACCGGCGTTGGGCAGGTTGATGGCGACGTTGGAAAATTCGGCGCCGACCTTGAAGAGGCCGTCATCGGGCGGCACGGTCAGGCCGACGCCGCCGCCGCTGATATCGACCAGCGCCGCCCCGATGGTCTTGACCGAGCCGTCCGCTTGCCGCAGCGGGATCTGGCACTTGATCGGGTTGGCCATCGGCATCGACATCCGGTAGAACTCGCGCCGCTGCAGGCGCACCAGAGACTCGGGCACGTCGCCCAGGAAGGCGTTGCGTCCCTCGTACTGGATCGGGTCGACGCCGCGCAGAATGAACTGGATCTTGACCTTTTCCTTGCTCGAGACGCAGTTGATCTTGTCGACCTGCAAGGCGCGCCGGTTCATTTCCATGTTGCTGCCGTAGTCGAACACCAGGGTGTTGTCCTCGGTCGAGACCTCGAGCAGCGAGGTCAGCAGGAAGTCGTAACCCTGGTTGAAATAGAAGGTGATCAGCGAGCCCTGCTGTTGCATGCCGCGCAGTATCGAGAGGATTTCGGTCTTCGAGCGCACCTCGTACTTGCTGTAGTCGTCCTCGACATCCAACGCCGACTTGTG
Source organism: Pseudomonadota bacterium (assembly GCA_021811225.1). GTDB lineage: Bacteria > Pseudomonadota > Gammaproteobacteria > Burkholderiales > Rhodocyclaceae > CAIYYX01. The sequence continues at coordinate 1,585 of JAJZPJ010000249.1, read as the reverse complement.
CGGCGCGGGCGGGGTGGCTTGGTTTTCGGTGGGTTCTGCCATGCGTGAATTCATCCTGATCCGACCACCCAGTTTAATCGATGTTCCCGCCGCGACAAAATCAGCCGGCTCTGCTGCAGCAAGCGCGAGCATCAGAGCGGGGCGGCCTTTCCTTCCAGGCGATAGAGCCAGACCAGGAGCTCGGCCACGGCGATGTACAGATGCGGCGGAATATTGGCGTCGAGATCGACCTGCATCAGCAGGGTGACCAGCTCCGGCGATTCATGCACGAAGACGCCGTGTTCCTTGGCGCGCAGGATGATTTCCTCGGCGATCAGGCCGCGGCCCTTGGCCACCACCTTCGGCGCTGCGCTGCCCGGGGCGTAGGCCAGCGCCACGGCGAGCGAACGCTCGTCGTCGTTCTGGTGCCTGCCCGGTTCATTGCGCTTCATGTTTCACCGTCATGCCCAGCAGGGGCACGCCCGCCGCCGCGAGGGCCTGTTCCAGCGCGGGCGTTGCCGCTGCGAGATCGGCGGCGGTGGCGTCCGAAGGCGCGGTGAGCGCGATCCTGACGCCGCCGCCGCCGAGCTTCAGCGCCGCCTGGATCTGTCCCAGGCGCGGCGTGGTCAGGCGCAGCGTCGTCGCCCAGCGCTGCTCCGCTTCCGCCCCCTGGCCGTGGCCTTCGGGTTCTTGTTCGATCTGCCAGTCCATGGTCTGTCCCGGCCAGACTTCGCCCTGCCAGATCAGGCGCTGCGTCGCCACGGCGTCGAGCTGCTGCTGCACCAGCGGTTTCAGATCGGTCGGCACGAGACTGGCCGCGAGATTGGCGGGCTGAGTCGGCAGCGCCTGAGCCGAATGCCGGCCCTGAGGCTCCTGCAGCAGGGCTTCCAACGGCAGCTTGCCGGCCACCCACTGCGCCTGATGCGCTTCGTAGAACAGGCCGCTCTTGCCCACCGCTTCGGCCAGCGTCGGCGCCAGTTCTCTGGCATCGACGGGCGGCCCGCTCAGGAGCGGCTGGCCGCGGTTCAAGGCCGCCGCCGGCGGATTCTCGCCTTCGGGCACGAGCAGCTGCCCGATCATCTGGCCGGCGCGGCTCAGGCGGGTGTATTGATAAAGATTGCCGGCATCGGAGCGATTCGCCGCTTGCGCGGTGATGAGGCCCGGCGCTTGCGCGACGACCTGCAGATCGAGCTGGTCGCCGGCGGCGGCCGGCAGGTCCAGTTGCAGCGTCACCGGCTTGCCATCGACCAGCGCCTTGTAGAGGTTGCCCGGCAGCGCTTCGAGGATGACGGCGGAGAAGCGCTGCCCCTGGGCGAGATTGGCCAACTGCGCGATGAAGCCCCGGGCGGTGCGGTCGACCACCACCAGATCGAGCGTGTCGCCGGCCTTGGCCGAGCCGGGCAGGGACAGGGTGACGCTCTTGCCGGCCACCAGCGCGAGGTAGGTGTTCTCCGGCAATACCTGCTCGATGGTGGCGGTGAAACTCTGGCCCTGGCGCAGATCCGGCAGGTCGGCCGGTATCGCCGGCGTCCGCGCCACCGGCAGCAGGGCGGCATCGCCCGGCTGGCGCAGATTGAGTCCGGCGTCCGAGGGGATCAGGACCATG
>JAJZPJ010000248.1 GCA_021811225.1 Pseudomonadota bacterium | reverse complement strand
ACCAGCGACGACATTTTCACCGACCAGACGGTCGTCGTGTTTTCGCTGCCCGGCGCCTATACGCCGACCTGCTCCAGCACCCACCTGCCGCGCTATAACGAGCTCGCCGCCGTGTTCAGGGCGAACGGCGTCGATCAGATCGTCTGCCTGGCGGTCAACGACGGCTTCGTCATGAACCAATGGAAGCAGGATCAGGAGGCCGATGAAATCATTTTGCTGCCCGACGGCAACGGCGAATTCACCGCCGCCATGGGCCTGCTGGTGGACAAATCCGAACTCGGCTTGGGCCAGCGCTCCTGGCGCTACTCGATGCTGGTCAAGAACGGCGTGATCGAGAAAATGTTCATCGAACCGGAGAAGGCGGGCGATCCGCTCGAAGTCTCCGACGCCGACACCATGCTCAAGTACCTCAATCCGCGCGCCGTGGCGCCGGAGCCGGTGGTGATCTTCGCCAAGCCCGGCTGCCCGCATTGCGCGCGCGCCAAGGCGCTGCTCACGGCCAGGGCTTATCGCTACGACGAAATCAGCCTCGGCAAGCACATCACCACGAGCACGCTGCGCGCGGTTTCCGGCCACGACACCTGGCCGCAGGTATTCATCGGCGGCAAGTTGATCGGCAACGCCGACGACCTGGAAGCGCATTTCGAGGCGCGCAAGGCGGCCTGAAGCGATGCGCCGACGGCAGCCCAACAACGGCAGTGCGGCGGCGCCAGCCCCGCGCAGAGGATGAGAGATGAAGACCCTGAACCTTGACGTCGCCGTCATCGGCGCCGGCACCGCCGGCCTCGCCGCGTATCGCGCGGCCAGGGACGCGGGCGCGAGCACCGTACTCATCGAGGGCTGCGACTATGGCACCACCTGTGCGCGCGTCGGCTGCATGCCGAGCAAGCTGCTCATTGCCGCCGCCGACGCCGCCCATGCGCTGGTCCGGGCGCCCGGCTTCGGCGTGCATGTCGATGGCTTCGTCCGCATCGCCGGCCGCGAGGTCATGGCTCGGGTCAGGCGCGAGCGCGACCGCTTCGTCGGCTTCGTGCTCTGCGACGTGCACGACATTCCCGAGGCGGACCGTATTCGCGGCCGTGCCCGCTTCGTGGACGACCATACCCTGGCGGTCGCCGACCATACCCGCGTCGTGGCCAAGAGCACCGTCATCGCGACCGGTGCGCACGCCGACTATCCGGCGGCGTACCGGGCTCTGGGCGACCGCCTGATCATCAACGACGACGTCTTCGACTGGCACGAACTGCCCAAGGCGGTGGCGGTGATCGGCCCCGGACTGATCGGCCTGGAGCTCGGCCAGGCGCTGCATCGCCTCGGGGTTCATGTGGAGGTGTTCGGCCAGGGCGGGCGCCTCGGTCCGATCAGCGACCCGGAGATCGGCGCTTACGCCCTCGCCACCTTCGGCGCGGAATTCCCGCTCGCGCCCGACGCGCACATCGCCTCCGTGCGCCGTGAGGGCGACCGCGTCGCGATTCGACGCGCGTGGCCGGGCGACGCCTCCCGGATCGGCTATTTCGATTATGTCCTGGCCGCCACCGGGCGCACGCCCAATGTCGCCGACATCGGCCTCGACCAGACCACGCTCGAGCTCGACGCCCGAGGGCTGCCGTCGTCGGACCCGGCGACGACCCGGTGCGCGAGCGAAGACGGGGCAAGCCCGATATTCATCGCGGGCGACGCCAGCGACTTCATTCCGCTGCTCCACGAAGCCGCCGACGAGGGGCACATCGCCGGCGTCAATGCCGCCGCTCTGGCGCTGGGCCGCGGCCTGCGCCGCGGCGTGCGCCGCGCGCCGATCGGCATCGCGTTCACCGATCCGCAGATCGGCATCGTCGGGGGCGGCTACCGTTCCTTGAAGCCCGGCAGCTTCGTCACCGGCCAGGCGAGCTTCGAGGACCAGGGCCGGGCGCGCATCCTGCTCAGGAACAAGGGTCTGCTGAACGTCTATGGCGATCCGGTCAGCGGCCGCTTCCTCGGGGCGGAAATGCTGGCGCCCGCCGCCGAGCATCTGGCGCACCTGCTGTCCTGGGCACTGCAGAACGAAATGACCGTCGCCCGCATGCTCGAGATGCCCTACTATCACCCGGTCATCGAAGAAGGATTGCGCACGGCCCTGCGCCGCCTCGGCGTCAAGCTGCGCGCGGCGCAGGCGAAGTTCGGCAAGGCCGCCTGAGCCGCGCCGATGAAAGCCCTAGCCGCTGGCAACGGCGCCGCACGCGTCGGTCTTGGTGCCGGGCAGCCGTTTTTCCTTGGTATCATCATGCCGTTTGCTGCGCTCTGGCTGCCCGCCGCATCGGCTGAACGCAGCGCGGCGGATGGGCGCATCGGCGCCGGACGGCTGGCGAAAGGATGAAGATGAAAATTAAGTCGAAGGATTTTCGCGTGGCCCCCGGAGCAAAGCTCAAGCTCGACGAATGGCCGACCCTCGTCAAGCCTGTCTACAAGTCGAAGAAGGCCTACGCCGAAATCCTCCAGGAGCACGTGGCGGAGTTGAGCGCGCTGCAGGAGCTTCACTACGCATCCGGCCGCTATGCGCTGCTGCTGATTTTTCAGGCCATGGACGCCGCCGGCAAGGACGGCGCCATCCGGCACGTGATGTCCGGGGTCAATCCGCAGGGTTGCCAGGTGTTCAGCTTCAAGCATCCGAGCGCTACCGAACTGGAGCACGACTTTCTCTGGCGCACCACCCGCTCCCTGCCGGAACGCGGCCGCATCGGCATCTTCAACCGCTCCTATTACGAGGAAGTGCTGATCGTCCGGGTGCATCCGGAGATCCTGCGCTCCCAGGGGCTGCCCGACGCGCAGCTCGAAGGCGACGTCATCTGGAAGCAGCGCTATCGCTCCATCGTGGATCTGGAAGAGCATCTCCACCGTAACGGAACGCGGGTGGTCAAGTTTTTCCTCCACCTGTCCAAGGAAGAACAGCGAAAGCGTTTTCTCGAACGCATCGACGCGCCGGAGAAGAACTGGAAATTCAGCGCCGCTGACTTGCACGAGCGGAAATACTGGAACCAATACATGAACGCCTACGAGGGCTGCCTGAGCGCGACCAGCACCGAACACGCGCCCTGGTACATCGTTCCCGCCGATGACAAGGAGAATGCCCGCTTGATCGTTTCGAGAATCGTGGTCGATGCGCTCAGCGAACTCAAGCCGGCCTATCCCGAGACCGACGCGAAACGCCGGCGGGAATTGAAATCCATCCGCGCGCAGTTGGCGCGGTGAGGATCGATTCCGGCCGGCGCCGGCCCGCCTTCTGCTCTTTGCGGGTGCGGAAATCCGCATCGGCCCCGATATTCTGGCCGGGCTGACCGCGTTCCGACGGCTGGGGGGCGTTCAAGCGCACCGGCATCGCCGGGCGTCTGATGCGTCTTACTTCTGCTCGCCCTTGGCCGTGTCCTGGATGTTTTTGCCGGCCTTCTCGATCTGCTGTCCGGCCTGGTCCAGCGCCTTGTCGACTTGCTTGCCGGCGCGTTCCGCCGGACCTTCCTGCTTTTGGCAGCCAACGATCGTTGCCAGCAGTGCGCTGACGAGCA
>JAJZPJ010000247.1 GCA_021811225.1 Pseudomonadota bacterium | reverse complement strand
GCCGGCGCCACGCTCGACGACGCGGTCAAGTTCAACGTTTATCTCACCGACCTGGCGCACTTCGCCAAGGTCAACGAGACGATGGCGCGCTACCTCAGCGCACCCTATCCGGCCCGCGCCGCGGTGGGCGTGAAGGAGCTGCCGCGCGGCGCCCTGGTCGAGGCCGACGCCATCCTGGTGAGCGGCGAGAGCTGAGCCATGGGCGGCGGGGAGGCGCCGGAGCCAGGCAGCGTCTCCAAGCCGGTCGCCGCCAGGCTCGCCAAGCTGGGCTTGTTTTCCGACGCCGACCGGGTGCTGCACCTGCCGCTGCGCTACGAGGACGAGACGCGGATCACGCCCATCGCCGAGGCGCCGCCGGGCGTTCCCGTCCAGCTGGAGGTCGAGGTCGCGAGCTGCGAGGTCGCGTATCGGCCGCGTCGCCAGCTGCTGTGCCGGGTGCGCGACGACTCCGGCATGCTGCTGGTGCGCCTGCTCAACTTCTACCCGAGCCAGCAGAAGCAGTATGCGCCCGGCGCCCGCCTGCGCCTGTTCGGCGAGCTGCGCGAGGGCTACTTCGGGCCGGAGATGGTGCATCCGCGCGCCCGCGCCGTCGTCGCCGGCGAGACCCTGGCGACGGCCCTGACCCCGGTCTATCCGACCACCGCGGGCCTGACCCAGGCGAGCTTGCGCCGGCTGATCCTGCAGGCGCTCGATCGTGCCGATCTCACCGACACCCTGCCAGACGAACTGCGCCGGCGTTACGCGCTGGTACCCTTCGCCGAGGCGGTGCGCAAGCTGCACCAGCCGCCGGCTTCGCTCACGGCGGAGGCTCTGGCTTCGGAAAACGTCGAGAACTGGCGCCGCATCCGCTTCGACGAGCTGCTGGCGCAACAGCTCTCCTTGCGCCGCGCCCACGCCGCCCGCCGCGCCCGCGGCGCCCCGGTATTGAAGTCCGGCGGCGAACTGGTCGCGCGCCTGCTGGCGAGCCTGCCGTTCCGATTGACCCCCGCGCAGCGGCGTTGCTGGGAGGAGATCCGCTCTGACCTCGGGGAGCCGCATCCGATGCAGCGCCTGCTGCAAGGCGACGTCGGCAGCGGCAAGACCGTCGTCGCCGCCCTGGCGCTCCTGACCGCGGTGGAGAACGGCTGGCAGGGGGCGCTGATGGCGCCGACCGAAATCCTCGCCGAGCAGCACTGGCGGAAGCTCTCGCACTGGCTCGCGCCGCTCGGGGTGGAGGTGGCCTGGCTCTCGGGCAGCCTGAAAAAATCGCAGAAGCTGGCGATGCAGGCGGCGGTGCGCGAGGGCAGCGCCCGGGTGGTGGTCGGCACCCACGCGCTGATCGAGGCCGGCGTCGATTTCCCGCGCCTGGGGCTGGCCGTGGTCGACGAGCAGCACCGCTTCGGCGTGCACCAGCGCCTGGCGCTGCGCCACAAGGGCGTCAGTCCGCACCAGTTGATGATGACCGCGACGCCGATCCCGCGCACCCTGGCGATGAGCTATTACGCCGATCTCGACGTCTCGGTGGTGGACGAGCTGCCGCCCGGGCGCACGCCGGTGCTGACCAAGCTGGTCGCCGAGGGCCGCCGCGACGAGGTGGTGGCGCGGGTGCGCGCCGCCTGCGCCGCGGGCCACCAGGCCTACTGGGTCTGCCCGCTGATCGAGGAGTCCGAGACCCTGCAACTGAAGACCGCACTGGAGACCCACGAACGCCTGCGTCAGGAGCTGCCCGAGCTGTCGATCGGCCTGGTCCACGGCCGCCTGAGAGCGGCGGAGAAATCGGCGGTGATGGCGGCCTTCGTCGCCGGCGAAATCCAGTTGCTGGTCTCGACCACGGTGATCGAGGTCGGCGTCGACGTGCCGCGCGCCTCGCTGATGGTGATCGAGCACGCCGAGCGCTTCGGCCTGGCCCAGTTGCACCAGCTGCGCGGGCGCGTCGGCCGCGGCGCCGCCGAGTCCGCCTGCATCCTGCTCTACGCCCAGCCGTTGTCGCAGGCGGGGCGGGAGCGGCTGAAGATCATCTATGAAAACGCCGACGGCTTCGAGATCGCCCGCGCCGACCTGTCGCTGCGCGGCCCGGGCGAATTCATCGGCGCGCGTCAGAGCGGCGTGCCGCTGCTGCGCTACGCCGATCTCGAGGACGAGGCGCTGGTGGCGCAGGCGCGCGCCGCCGCCGAGGAACTGCTGCGCGAACGGCCGCAGGCGGCCGCGGCGCACCTCGCGCGCTGGCTGGCCGGACGCGAGGAACTGCTGAAAGCCTGAAGCTCCGACGCGCAACGCTCTTCCCCTTTTTCCCGTCTTCTTTCACAATGCCTGGCCCGAATCGTCCATGCGAGGAAGCCATGCAAGAAAGAATCAGGGGCGTGCTCTCCCCGGTCGTCACCCCCTTCCAGCGCGATCTCTCGCCCGACCGCGAGCGCTTCGCGGCGCACTGCCAGTGGCTGCTGGCCCAGGGGGTGAGCGGTCTGGCGATCTTCGGCACCACCAGCGAGGCCAACTCGCTCTCCGTCGCCGAACGCATTTCGCTCTTCGACGGCCTGCTCGAAGACGGGATTCCGGCCGCGCGCCTGATGCCCGGCACCGGCTGCTGCGCGCTCAGCGATTCGGTCGAGCTGACGCGCCACGCGGTCTCCGCGGGTGCCGCCGGCGTGCTGATGCTGCCGCCCTTCTACTACAAGGGCGTGTCCGAGGAGGGGGTGTTCCGGAACTACGCCGAGATCGTCGAGCGGGTGCATGACCCGCGCCTGCGGATCTACCTCTACCACATCCCGCAGGTGAGCCAGGTGCCGATCACCATCCCGCTGATCCAGCGGCTGCGCGCCGCCTATCCGGGTGCCATCGCCGGGATCAAGGACAGCTCGGGAGATCCCGCCAACCTGCGGGCGCTGCTGGACGCCTTCGCCGGCACCGATTTCGACGTCTTTCCCGGCTCCGAACTGCTGCTCCTTGAGGGCCTACGCCACGGCGGCGTCGGCTGCATCACCGCGACGGGCAACGTCAATCCGGGGCCGATCGCGGCGCTGTGCCGCGACTGGCGCGGCGCCGATGCCGACCGCCAGCAGGCGAACCTCGACGCCACGCGCCGCGTGCTGCAATCCTTCCCGATGGTTCCCGCGGTCAAGGCGACCATCGCCCACTACAGCGACGACGACGCCTGGAGCCGGGTGCGGCCGCCGCTGGTCGAGCTCGATGCCGGCCAGCGGACGCAGCTCGTCAGCCAACTCGATGCGCTGGGCTTTGCCATGCCCGGCATCGCCATGGCCGCCTGAGGCTCGCCGATGAGCGCGAAAACTCTGACCGAGCGGCTGGGCAGCTACGAGCGATTGATGCGGCTGGACAAGCCGATCGGCACGCTGCTGCTGCTCTGGCCGACCCTGTGGGCCTTGCTGATCGCGGCGGACGGCCGGCCGAATCTGTTCGTGGTCTGGATCTTCTCGCTCGGCACGCTGCTGATGCGCTCGGCCGGCGTGATCGTCAATGACTACGCCGACCGGCGCTTCGACATCGAGGTCAAGCGCACCCGGGCGCGGCCGCTGGCCACCGGCGAGGTGTCGGTGCGCGAGGCGATGTGGCTGGC
>JAJZPJ010000246.1 GCA_021811225.1 Pseudomonadota bacterium | reverse complement strand
ACGCCGCTCTTCTGCTCGACGGCGAACACCGCCGCTTCGACGCGGGAGCTCAGGTTGAGCTTGGAGAGGATGTGGCGCACGTGCAGCTTGACGGTGTCGTGGCTGATGTCGAGCGCCCGGCCGATGGCCTTGTTGGTCAGCCCCCGGGACAGGTAGTCGAGAATCTCGCGCTCGCGTGCGGTGAGCTGCTTTAGCGCCGACTCCCTGGCGTCGCCCGGTCCGCCGCCTTGCAGCAGATGCACCAGCTTCAAGGTCATCGCCGGCGCCACCACGGTCTCGCCGCGCACCGCGCGCTGCACGGCGTCGACCACGTCGTCGGGCTCCATGTCCTTCAGCAGATAGCCCTGGGCGCCGCCGCGCAGCGCGCTGGCGAGATCCTCCTCGGCGTCGCTGACGGTGAGGATCAGCACCGGCCCGCACCATTCGTCGGCACGGATGCGGGTCAGCAGGGATATTCCGCCCAGGGGCGGCATGTTGAGGTCGATGATCACCACGTCGGGCGCTTCGTCGTGCAGCAGTTGCAGCGCCTCGTCGGCGTTGCCGGTCATCCCGGCGACGCGGATCGCGCCGCGCTGCTCGAGCAGTTCGGCCAGTCCCTTCCTGAACAGCGTATGGTCATCGACCAGGAGCACGCGCAGGCGCTCGTCCGCAGTCTGCTCGCTCATTGGCGCTTTCCGCTCGCCGGCGCCGGGAAGGACAGGCGCATGCGCACGCCGCCGGCGGGCAGGTTGGCGACGTCGATGCGGCCGCCCAGCCGCTGCGCCCGTTCGCGCATGATGGCCAGGCCGAAGTGATCGCGCAGGCGCGGGTGCTCGTCGAAGCTGCCGATCGGATTGGCCACCACGAAGAAGCCCTGCCCGCCCTTGCCGTTGTCCTCGACCGTCACCTGGTAGTGGTCATTGATCTGCTCCAGCAGCAGGCCCGCCCGGCTGGCGCCGGAATGGCGCACGACGTTGGCCAGCGCCTCCTGGATGATGTAGAAGACCTGGGCCTCCTGGTCGACGCTGAGATTGAGGTCCATGATCCGGTTGTCGTAGTCGAGCGCGATGCCGGTGCGCTCCTGAAAGGCGGCAGACATTTCCGCCAGCGCGTGGAGCAGGCCCAAGGGGTCCATCCGGTTGCGGTACTGGGTGATCAGCTGGCGCAGGCCGGTGTAGGCGTCGTCGAGCGCCTGGCTCACGTCGCCGGCGTACTTGTCGGCGCGCTCGGTCTGCCCGTCGCCGAGCGCGTCCTGGAGCAGCGCCATGCGCATCTTCATGTAGGCGAGAGACTGCGCCAGCGAATCGTGCACCTCGTTGGCCATCATCTGGCGCTCGGTCATCAGGGTGATGCGCAGGTTCTCGCGCGTCAGACGGACGTTCTCCAGCGCCATGCCCAGGTGTTCGCCGATCGAGCGGAACAGCAGCGCCACCTCCTCGGGCAGCTCGAAGCGCTCGGCCAGGAACAGGTTGTAGGCCCCGAGCAGCTTGCCGCGGTAGCGCAGCGGCACCACCACCATCGCCTGGCACTTGCCGTCGAAGAAGGGCAGACCGGTGACCGCGGCGCAGTCGTGCATGTCGATCGAGAAGCTGGTGCGGTTCTCGCGCATCGACTGGCCGCAGCTGCCGCAGCTCAAGGGCATCAGGTGCTCGCGCGCGACGAAATCGGCGGGCAGGCCGAGCGAGCCGACCAGGCGCAGATGCGCGCCGTCGCTGGTGAGCAGGCGCACGGCGCCGCCCTGGGCGCCGGCTAGGCGGATCATGGTGCTGAGGAAGCGGCCGAGCAGCGCCTCGATGTCGCTGTCGCCGGCCAGGTTGGCGGTGACCTCGGAGAGGATGTGCAGGGCCTGCAGCTTGTAGCTGCCGTCCGCATCCTGATCGCCCTGCGCGCTATGCGCCAAAGGCACACGCTGGGCGCTGTCGGCAGCGCGCATGTCCCTATCTCCTTGGTGGTTATGGTGCCGTCTCCGCAGCCCGTTCGCTTGCGGGACGCTCGATCTCATTTTATGCCGGAATTTCCCAAGTCCCGGAAAAGATTTTCTCCGCCCAGAACAGGCCCGCGATGGTCTTGCCGTCGGTGATCTCGCCGTCGCGTACGGCCGCCAGGGCGTCGGCCAGGCTGAGTTCGACGACCTCGAGGAATTCCTCGTGATCGCGCTCGTGGCCGACGTAACTGAGGCCGTGGGCCAGGAACAGCTCGATTTTCTCGTTGGCGTAGCCGATGCACGGATGAATGAGGGCCAGCTGGCGCCAGCTCCTCGCCTTGTAGCCGGTCTCCTCGCGCAGCTCGCGCCGGGCGGTGTCGAGCGCCGGTTCGCCCGGGTCGATCTTGCCCGCGGGCAGTTCGAGGAAAACCTGGTGCAGCGGATAGCGGTACTGGCGCTCGAACAGCAGGCGGCCGTTGTCCAGCACCGCGATCACCGCCACCGCGCCGGGATGCGCGATGTGCTCGCGTTCCGCTTCGCGCCCGTCGGGCAGGCGGACGCGGTCGCGCAAGACCGTGAGCAGGCGCCCCGAGAACACCTCCTCGCTGGAAATCCGGGCCTCAACGAGATGTTCGTCGTCGCTCACGGAGCGCGCAGCAGTCTCGAGCTACAGCGAGCGGAGCAGCGTGAAGCTGCACAGGCTCATGAGCACCTGCGGAAACAGGCCGAACAGCGCCACCGCCAGACCGTTGGCCGAGAGCACCAGGCGCATGTCGAAGCTGGCGGCGATCGGCGCATTGTCGGTGGGCGGGTCGAAGTACATCAGCTTGACCACCCGCAGGTAGTAGAAGGCGCCGATCAGCGAGAAGAACACCGCGAGCACGGCGAGCCAGACGTGGCCGGTATCGACCACCGCCAGGAGCACCGAGAACTTGGCGAAGAAGCCGATGAAGAAGGGCACGCCGGCCATCGAGAACATCAGCATGGCCATCATCGCCGCGAACCACGGGCTGCGCTGGTTCAGGCCCTTGAAGTCGTCGAGGTTCTCGGCCTCGAAGCCGGGACGCGACAAGAGCAGGATCATGCCGAAGGTGCCCAGGCTCATCAGCACGTAGGACACCGTGTAGTACAGCGCCGAGCTGTAGGCGTTCAGGGCGAAGTGCCGGTCGCCGGCGGCCACACCGCTGATCAGGCCGAGCAGCATGTAGCCCATGTGCGAGATGGTGGAGTAGGCCAGCATGCGCTTCAAGTTGGTCTGGGCGATCGCGGCGAGGTTGCCCAGCGCGATCGACAGCACCGCCATGATCATCAGCATCGCCTGCCACTGGTCGGCCAGCTCGAACAGGCCATACACCAGGAGGCGCATCGCCATGGCGAAGGCCGCCAGCTTCGGCGCGGTACCGATGAACAGCGTCACCGCCGTCGGCGCGCCCTGATAGACGTCGGGGATCCACATGTGGAAGGGCACCACGCCGAGCTTGAAGGCCAGGCCCGAGACCAGGAACACCAGGCCGAACACCAGCACGGTCTTGTTGGCGACACCGTGGTAGATGGCCTGCGCCACGCCGCCGATCTCCAGCGTGCCGGTGGCGCCATAGATCATCGACATGCCGTAGAGCAGCAGACCCGAGGCCATCGCGCCGAGCACGAAGTATTTCATCGCCGCCT
>JAJZPJ010000245.1 GCA_021811225.1 Pseudomonadota bacterium | reverse complement strand
TTGACCGCCAGCAGGGCGTCGAGGATCAACTGGTCCCAGGAGCCGTTGAAATTGCCGCGGCGGTAGAGCAGGCCCTCGGTCACCGCGAGCTTTTCGTCCAGCCTGGGTTTATAGGGCGAGCGCACCTGCTCGATGTAGGCGGCCATGTCCGGGTCGGCCGGCAGCAGATGGGCGAACACCGGCAGCAGCTTGTAGCGGTAGCCCTGGATCTTGCCGGCTCTCACGTCGAGGTCGAGCACCGAGAGGAACTTGCCGTTGCTGCCGGAGTTGATGACCAGCGTCTGGCCGCCGGCATTGTGCACCACGGTCGGCGCCGGCACCCCGTCGTGGGTGTGCCCGCCCATGATCGCGTCGATGCCGGTGACGCGCGTGGCCAGCTTGAGATCGACGTCCATGCCGTTGTGCGACAGCAGCACCACCACCTGGGCGCCCTTGGCCCGCGCCTCATGGACCCGCTTTTGCAGCGCGTCCTGCTGGATGCCGAAGGTCCAGTCGGGCATCAGGTAGCGCGGATGGGCGATCGGGGTGTAGGGAAAGGCCTGGCCGATGATCGCCACCGGCACGCCGTTGATCTCGCGCAGCGTGTAGGGCTTGAACACCGGGTCGCCGAAGTCGGCGGTCTTGACGTTCTGGGCGAGGAATTCGATCTTGCCGAGTTGGTGATCGACGATTTCCTTGACCCGGTCCTGGCCGAAGGTGAACTCCCAGTGCGCGGTCATGATGTCGACGCCTAGCTTCTGCGTGGCGCCGACCATGTCCCCCCCCTTGGTCCACAGCGCCGTGGCCGAACCCTGCCAGGTGTCGCCGCCGTCGAGCAGCAAGGAGCCCGGGCGGCTCTCGCGCAGGCGTTTGACCAGCGTCGCGAGGTGAGCGAAGCCGCCGACCTTGCCGTAGGTCTTGGCCGCCTGTTCGAAATCGAGATAGGTGAAGGCGTAGGCGTCGGCGCTGCCGGGCTTGATCCCGAAGGCCTTGAGCAGGTGTTCGCCGACCAGGTGCGGCGGCTTTCCCGCGGTCGCGCCGACGCCGATGTTGACGCTGGGCTCGCGGAACCAGACCGGCAGCAACTGGGCGTGGCAATCGGTGAAGTGCAGCAAGGGCACGTTGCCGTAGCGCGGCAGATCGTAGGCCTTGCCTCCGACCTCGCCCGCGAGCAGCTCGGGCGAGTCGAGGGCGAAACCGGCGGCGGCCGCGGCGGCCAGAACTTGCAGGAATTCGCGACGGTGCATGTTGGTTGACCTGAATGGCTGGTTTGCTTATCGGTTTGCGGATTGAGCAGACGGCCGGACGCCGCGGGTCGGCACCCGGCCGTCGTGCTGACCTGGGCTTACTGGCTGTTGACCGGCGAATGCGGGTCGAGCAGCAGCGCCACCAGATCCTTGATCTGCGCCTCGGTCAGCGCCCCGGAATGGCCGAAGCGGGGCATCGCCGAGCACAGGGTGGTGGCCTTCGAATCGTAGATCTTGGTATAGACGTACTTCTGCATCTCCGGACCGTCGCCGCGGATCTTGCCCAGGCGGTAGAGACTCGGGCCGACGTTGCCGTAGGAGATTTCCTGGGGGCCGATCCGGTGGCAGTTGTAGCAGCCGCCGCCAGCGGGTTTGCCCGGCTTGTCCTTCCAGGTCATGCCGTGGCCGCTCTGGGCGATTTTCTCGCCGGCCTTCCAGTCGCCCATGAGCTTGCCGTCGGCGGGATACTTGACGCTCTCGGCCTGATCCTGCTCCAGCCGCGCGGCGACGTCCTTGGGCGGCTTGTTGTCGCTGCGGGTGCAGACGACCTGTAGCGCGTCCTGGTCGAGGCGATCCATGCCGGCGATGCCCTTGGCGTGGAAGTCGCGCTTCATGATGGCGATGGCCGTGGCGCGGGCGTCCTGGGCGTGGCCGGGAACGGCAAAGAGCAGAGCGATCGCAGCGGCGCCGGTGAGCGAAATGATGTTGTGTGATGCTGTTTTCATGGTCTCCCCTCCTCGTTCAGCGTTTGATCCCCGGACCCGTGTATACATGACCGTTGGCATTGACCGCCAGGTAGGTCAACAGGTCGGTGATGGTCTCGGAGACATACCCGGGTTCGGGAAAGCGCTGCTGCCGGAAGCAGTCGTTCATGCGCCACTGCAGGGTGTGCATCAGGCCGCCGGTCAGACGGTAGCCGGGCCAGCCCTGATAGCCGTTGATCGCCTGCTCCTTGGAAGCGAGGTCGGGCAAATCCTGCCTGCGGATGCGCTTGCCCATCTCTCCGTGGCAGGTGGCGCAGGAGAAGTCGTAGGGGCCGGCGCGGTAATTGAAGATCTCGCGCCCGACCGCGTAGGCTTCGCGTTCCTGGACGTTGTTCTGCGGCGTGGCGATCTTCATGCCGCGGGACTGGGATGCGACGTAGGCGACCAGGGACACCGGGTCGGGCGTGCGGTCAGGCGTACTGAACGGCTGCTTGGCGAGATCGGCCTTCTTGAAGCCCTGCAGCGTCACCATGCAATACACGATGCGCCGTTCGACATCCATCACCCGACCGACGTCGGCGAAGTAGCGGGGCAGTTGCACGTAGGCGCCCTTCACCACGCCGGGGCCGAGGCCGAGATCGCACTGCTCCAGAGAGGCGTGCTTCGGTCCGCGCTTGGCTTGCCAGAGTTCCTTGCCTTTCATTTCGAACAGTTCCGCCGGATTGTCCTGCTCCAGCTCGTCGTGAAACTGTGCGAACTCGGCGGCCTGCTTGCTTTTCGCGGCAGCCGCAGAGGACTTCTTGGCGCTCTTGCCGGATTGGGCGAGAGCGTGTTGCAAGGGAACGCCGGCGGCGAGCAGCGCCGCGGCACCCAGGATGATAGCCCGTTTCATAGTCTCCTCCAGTGGTCTTCGGGCGGTATTGGCTCCGCCTTGTTCCTTGAATCGGGTGCCGAACGCTGTTCGCGCTCGGCAATTTCCAGTTCCACCGCGAGCCGGACCGAAGCCCGACTCACGGCACTCCTCCTCGTCCCGTCGGCCGGTGCCGCGTCAACGGATGGTCGCTTCGTCGCTGCGCTTTTCGCCCAGGTTGTCGAGCCAACTGATGACCACCTTGTCGCCCGCCTTGGCGCCCTTGACCATGAAGCCGAAGACCGGATTGCGCGATATCGAGGTGCCGGTCTCGCCCTCGACCACCGTCTTGCCGGCCACCGTGACGTTGAGGTTGGTGATGTAGTGGGCCGGCACGAATTTCCCGGTCTTGGCATCCTTGCGCAGGCCGGTCTCCATCGGGTGGCTGATCAGGACGCGGATGTCCGCGGTGTCGCCCTTCATCTGGGCGCGGATTTTCATCGGATCTGGCATGTTCTCTCTTCCTCTTCCTGTTGGGTTGCGGGAATGCGGTTCTCGGCTTGTCGGCGGTCTGGTACTGCTATGCGCTCTGGTGCTTGGGGGCACTAGGCCGCTGCACTAGGCCGCTGCGCGGCACAAGTGTCCGTAATTGTCGCCTCGGGCGACAAACGGACACTAGGCCGTTGCACGGCACAAGCACCCGTAATGTCTCCGGGTAAAAACATCCCGGCGACAAACGGTTGCTAGCCTCCACAGCCGCCGGCGGTGACCTTGACTTGCTTCTGCACGCTGT
>JAJZPJ010000023.1 GCA_021811225.1 Pseudomonadota bacterium | reverse complement strand
GCGGACTCAGCATCAATCAGCCGGCAACCGACGGGGTGGGCCTGTTCGGGGTCCTTAGCGGCAAGCTCAGCAATATCGGGCTGGAGGGAGGCGCCATCCTCGGACATAATTTTGTCGGCAGTCTAGTGGGCCAGTGCAACTGGTGCGTCGTCCGCAACGCCTACTCGAGCGCAAGCGTGACCGGGAGCGGCATTTATTCTGGCGGTCTGGTAGGTTTGGCCAGCGGGCACTACACAACAACAACGGGCTTTATCGCCAATGCCTACGCCACAGGCGACGTCGTTGGTGCATTTGCCGTTGGCGGCCTGCTCGGTTACGCCTCTGGCGGTGTCACGCTCGCCGCCGACTATGCCACCGGCAACATTACCGACAGCGGCGACGCTGCCGGAGGGCTGGTGGGCTATAGCTATGCCGACATCGCGAGTTCCTATGCCAGGGGCTCGGTCACGGCAAGCGGTAATGATGTCGGCGGGCTGGTGGGTGATAATGAATCCACTATCCACGATTCCTACGCCGCGGGCGCCGTGACCGGAGCTTCCAGCGTGGGCGGGCTGGTTGGCTACAACCGCTGGAAAATCTACCAAACCTACGCCACCGGCCTGGTGACCGGCACCGGTACCTCGATCGGCGGTCTGGTCGGAAACAATCTAGACTTTGGCGCAGCTTCAAGCAGCTACTGGGATATAGGCTCGAGCGGTCAGGCTACTAGCGGAGCTGGCACGGGTGTAGGTGCCGTAGGCACCACCCCGACTACCGCCATGATGGCTCAAGCGACCTTCAGCGGCTTCGATTTTTCCACCACTTGGCGCATCTACGAGGGCAACACGCTCCCCATGTTGAAGGCGCTTCTGGTGCCGCTCAGCGTGACCGCCAATGCGGATGGCAAGACCTATGACGGCCTCGCCTATTCGGGCGGCAATGGCGCCGTCTATAGCGACCCGGCCGCCGTGTTGTCAGGCGTACTCGGTTACGGTGGCAGCGCACAGGGCGCGAGGAACGCAGGTTCTTACGCCATTACTCCCCAGGGCCTATGGTCCACCCAGTACGACATTACATTCCATGACGGTATGCTGAGTATCAGCAAGGCTGGGTTGACGATCACGGCGCAGACCAACAGCAAGACCTACGATGGCACCAATATGGCGGCGGCGCTGCCGGTGACGACGGGACTCGTGGGCGGCGATACGGTGACGGGGTCGGCCGAGACCTACGACACGGCCGATGCGGGTAGCAACAAGAGGCTCAGCGTCTCGGCCTATTCGCTCAATGACGGAAACGGCGGCAACAACTACACGGTGACGCAGGTGGCGGACGCCACCGGGGTGGTCGACAAGGCGCCCTTGACCTTGGCGCCCACCGTCGCCGACAAGACCTACGACGGCAACGATAGCGCAACGGTGACGGGCTACGGGCTGGCCGGCCTCATAGGCACGGAGACCGTGACAGGCGCTTCGACTGCTGCGACCTTCTCGGACAAGAATGCCGCAAACGGCAAGACCGTCGCTATCACCGGGATCAGCCTCAACGACGGTGCAAACGGAGGTCTCGCCGCCAACTACCGCGTTGCCGGTTTTGCCACCGCCTTGGCCGACATAAGCCCCGCGTCGCTGACGGCGAGCGTCACGGCGGCCGACAAGGTGTATGACGCGACGACGGCTGCGACGATCACGAGCCGCACGCTCGGCGGCGTGCTCGGCGGCGACCTCGTCAGCCTGACCGGCGGCACGGCCAGCTTCGATACCAAGAATGTCGGCAGCGCCAAGCTCGTGACCGCCACGGGCCTGACGTTGATCGGTCTTGACGCCGGCAACTATACCGCGAGCAGCACGGCGACGACGGCGGCGGACATCGCAGCGGCGAGCTTGGGCCTCGGCCTGAAGGCGGGCATCGCCGCGGCCGACAAGGTCTATGACGGCACCACCGCCGCCACCATCACCGGCCGCTCGTTGCTGGGCGTGATCGGCGGCGACGACGTGATTCTGACCGGCGGCACGGCGAGCTTCGACAACAAGAACGTGGGTAGGGCCAAGACCGTGACCGCGATCGGTCTCGCCTTGAGCGGAACCGCTGCGGGCAACTATACGGCGAACACGACCGCGACCACCACCGCCGACATCGGTCCGAAGCCGCTGATGCTCGTCGTGACGGCCGCCGACAAGACCTACGACGGCAGCACCGCGGCGACGGTGACGGGCTACGGGCTGGCCGGCCTCGTAGGCACGGAAACCGTGACAGGCGCTTCGAGTGCCGCGACCTTCTCGGACAAGAATGCCGCGAGCGGCAAGACCGTCGCCGTCACCGGGGTCAGCTTGAACGACGGCGCAAACGGAGGTCTCGCCGCCAACTACCGCGTTGCCGGTTCGGCCACCGCCACCGCCGCAATAATTCCCGCGTCGTTGATGGCGAGCGTCACGGCGGCCGACAAGGTGTATGACGGCACGACGGCTGCGACGATCACGAGCCGCACGCTCGGCGGCGTCATCCGCGGGGATACGGTGAGCCTGACCGGCGGGGCCGCGAGCTTCGACAACAAGAATGTCGGCAGCGCCAAGCTCGTGACCGCCACGGGCCTTACTCTTGCCGGCGTGGCTGCCGGCAATTACCGGGCCAATGCCACGGCGGCGACGACGGCGGACATCACGCCGGCCCAGTTGATCTATCTCGCCGATTCTGCCAGCCGCGCCTACGGACAAGTCAATCCGGCATTCACGGGCGAAGTCACCGGCTTCCTGCGAGGAGAAACCCAGGCCGATGCGACCACCGGCAGCCTGACTTTCGGCAGTCCCGCCGTGCCGACCAGTCCTGTCGGTAGCTACGAGATCGCCGGCGGCGGTCTGTCCGCGGCCAACTACAGTTTCAGCCAGGCGCCGGAAAACAGCACGGCGCTTCAAGTGTTCGCCGCAGCCGAACCGCCCGTCCTGTCCCCTGTGGTCCCGGTGGCCATCCCGCCGCTGCTCCTGTCTCAGGAAGAGGCACCGATCCTGACGAGTCAAGCGGGCCGCTCCCGTGACGACTTCGTCCCCTGCAGGAGCGCACTTTCGCAGAATGCGCTCGGCAGCTATTCGCTTGCCTGGAACTGCGGCGCGCCCAAGCGATAGCCGCAGCCATGCACTGACCGTCAGCGCGTTCATGCGCGGAAATATGAGCTGAAGAATAACGGTGGGGTCATGCCAATGAAATCGCACGGAATGCATCCATGCTCCAACTGCGGGCCATGATCGGCGCGGCCAGCGCGCGGATCCGGCCGATGCTGCAATTGCTCGCGACGCTGGCCGTCCTGGCATGGCTGCCCGGCAATGCATTCAAACTCGCCGCCTTTGCGGTCGTCTGGGCGCTGGGCTTCGGCCGGATTTCCCGAGCAGAGCTGCTGCTGATGCTCGGCGTCGACGTCCTGTTCGTCCTGATGAATCTGGGCGCCCTGCGCCAGGGGGTGTTCCGCTTCAATCATCCCGACGCGCTGGGCATGCCGATCTACGAGTTCGTCATGTGGGGCTTCTACATTCTCACTACCCTCCGTTTCCTCGACGGACAGCCGCCGCGGGGTAAGCGCTGGGTAGCGCTCGGGCTGGCGACGGTGTTCGCGTTGCCATTCTCCACCGTCGGCGACGCTACGGCATTGACCCTGATCTCGGCGGCGATCCTGGCGTTTTGTCTCGTCCTCTATCGCGAATCTATGGATATTGCCTACGTCCTCACCATGATCGCCATGGGCGCCATGGTCGAATGCATCGGCGTGTCGACGGGACAATGGGCTTATCCGGGCATCGGCGGCGTGCCGCTCTGGTTCGCCACGATGTGGGGCGGGGTCGGGCTGTTTACCCGCAGATTGCTGCTGCCGCTGCTGCATCCGGATAAGGCGCCGGCGCAGCGCCAGGGCGTGGGCCGTTCTTGAGACCATAGAGAGGAGAAGCCGCGGTGGAACTGGATCATGCGTTGCGAGATTGGACCGCGCTGCTCGGCCAGTCTCGGGCTCTTGGAGCGGCGGCGGCCCAGGCCGATTACGGGCGGTGCACGACGGGAATCGGGCGCCGGATTGCGGGGGCCCTGAGGCCGCACGAGCGCGGACAGATTCCTGCGATCGTCGCGATCGCCGCGCGCTTCAAGGTGCCGCTCTACCCGGTCAGCACCGGCCACAACTGGGGCTACGGAACGGCCCTGCCGGTGACGGACGACTGCGTCGTGCTCGACCTCTCCGGACTCGACCGGATCGTCGATTTCGATCCGGGCAACGGACTGGTCACGGTCGAGCCCGGCGTCACCCAGGGACGGCTCGCCAACTTTCTCGATCAGGGCGGACATCCCTACCTGGTGCCGGTGACCGGTGCCGGACCGAGCTGCAGCCTGATCGGCAATGCGCTCGAGCGCGGCTACGGCATCACGCCCCACGCCGATCACTTCGGAGCGGTGATGACGCTGGAGGCGGTGCTGGCCGACGGCCGCGTCTATCGTTCTGCGCTCTCCGGGATCAACGGCGAGCCGCTCGACCGCGCCTTCAAATGGGGCATCGGTCCCTATCTCGACGGCATTTTTTCGCAGAGCGGTTTCGGCATCGTGACCGAAATGAGCATCGCGCTGGCGCGGCGTCCAGACGGCATCAAGGCCTTCCTCTTCGGCCTGAAGCGGGAAGAACGACTGGGCGAACTGGTCGCCCGGGTGCGCGAGGTGCTGGCCCGCTATCCGGGCGTGGTCGGCGGCATCAACCTGATGAACGCGCATCGTGTCCTGGCCATGGCCGTGCCCTATCCGCGCGAGCGCCTGGGTCCCGACGGTCTCATTCCTCCCGGGCTGCTGTCCGATCTCGGCAGGGAAAACCAGGTGAGCCCCTGGACGGGGTTCGGCACGCTCTACGGCAGCCGCGGCGTGGTGGCGGCGGCGCAGCGCGAGATCCGCGCCATCCTCAGGCCGCTGGCCTCGCGGCTGATCTTCGTCGGCCCCGCCGGCGCCAGCACCCTGGCCAGACTCGGTCGGCTGCTGCCGGGACGCTATCGTTCCCGCTACGCCAGGAGCCTGGACATGCTGGAGCGTTCGCTGCAACTGGTGGCCGGCCGGCCGAACGAGACGGCGCTGCCGCTGTGCTATTGGCTGAGCGGCAGGAAAGCGCCGGCCGACGCGGCCATGGATCCGGCCCGCGACGCTTGCGGCGTGACCTGGTATGCGCCGCTGGTGCCGATGCAGCCGGAGCGGGTCGCCGCCTATCTGCGCATGGTCACCGCGATCATGCGCGAATATCGGCTGGAGCCGCTGATCACGCTGACCAGCGTATCGGATCGCTGCTTCGACAGCACCGTGCCGCTGCTCTTCGATCTGGATTCGGAAGCGAGCCGGGAAAATGCCGGGCGCTGTTACTGGGCCCTGCTGGAGGCGGGCCGAGGCCAGGGTTTCCTGCCCTACCGGGTCGGCATCCAGACCATGGGCTGGCTGTCGGAAAACGACTCGACCTATTGGCAACTGGTCCGGCAGATCAAGAAGGCGCTCGACCCGGCCGCCATCCTCTCCCCGGGAAGATACGTCTGATGAGTCCTCAGGCCAGACGGCGGAGTACCGCTGCTGCCCTCGCGCTGTTCGCAGCCGCCGTCTGTCACGCCCAAGCCCGGCTGAATCCGCCCGACGCCGGCAGCCTGCTGCGCAATCTCGAACCGCTGCCCCATGCCGCGCCTTCGCTGCCCGCGCCGCAGTCGCCGGCCCCATCGACAAAGCCGTCCGAGCGAGCCGCGCGCGAGGCAGTCGGAGAAGAATTGCAGACTGAACAGGCGCACCACAGCCTGTCGCTGGTAAATGACCGGATCGCGGCGAACTCCTTCTCCCCGCCAGTGCCGGACGCCGGCTCGCTGCTGCGCAGTATCGAGTCTGCGCCCAGGCGAGCGGTGCCTCCGCCAGCGGAGGCAGCTCGTCCGGGCCCGGACGAGCTGCAGGTGTTGGTCCGCGATTTCCATATCAGCGGCGCCGCCGAGCCGGATTTCGCTGCCAGGCTCCACGAGCGGCTCCTGCCCTTCATCGGCAAGAAGCTCGACCTGGCCGGACTGGAAGCCGCTGCCGCCGCCGTCACCGCGCTCTACCGGGAACGAGGCTACCTCGCCCACGCCTATTTGCCGCCGCAGGCGATCAAGGACGGCATCGTCGACATCGTCGTGGTCGAGGGCAGGCTGGGCAAGATTCTCGTGACGACAAGCGAGCCGACGGCACGGCTGTCCAGCGATCGCGCCGCGCGCAGCCTGAGCGAGAACATGCCGATCGGCGGGCCCGTCGACACCGGGCAGCTGGAGCGCAATGTTTTGCTTCTCAAGGACCTCGCCGGAGTGAGTGCCAGCGTCACGCTGGTGCCTGGCGCCCGCGAAGGGGAGATCGACGCGCATCTCGCCCTATCCGATACGCCGCTTCTGACCGCCAGCATCGGCGTCGGCAACGGCGGCGCGCCGGGGACCGGCGCCAACCAGATCGATGCCGCACTTTTCCTGAATGGCGCCGTCGGGCTCGGCGAACGCGTGAGCCTGAGCGCCATCGGCGCCAGCGGCCTAGATTATGTGCGCGCCGCGGTCGCCGTGCCGCTGGGCTATTCCGGCCTCAGCCTCGGCGCCAACATCGCGGCGTTGCGCTACCGATTGGGCGGCAACTATGCCAGCCTCGATGCCAACGGCGATGCCTCGACCGCCGGCCTCTCCGCCAGTTATCCGCTCATCCGCAGCCGCGCACGGAATCTCTATCTGGATGTCGATTTCGAGCGGCGGCGCTACGTGAATCGCGCGCTGGGCGAGATCGGCAGCGACAAGCGCGCCGATATCCTCTCCGTCGGCTTGGCGGGCAACAGCCTCGATGGCTGGTTCGGCGCGGCTTATACGAACTATGCGGCGGCACTCATCGGCGCTCGTCTCGACCTGTCGGCGGCGCCGGCCAAGCTCGCCTTCGATGCGGACTCGGCCCGTACCCAGGGCGGCTACTCAAAATTTTCCTGGAACGTCTCGCGCCTGCAGACGGTGGCAGGCGCCCTCACCCTGTACGCCAACTTGGCCGGCCAGCTCGCCGGGAAGAACCTCGATTCCTCGGAAAAATTCTATCTCGGCGGCCCGGGCGGCGTGCGCGCCTACCCGGTCAACGAGGCAGGCGGCGACGAGGGTTGGCTGGCCAGCCTGGAGTTGCGCGGGCGTCTCAACCGGGAATTTCAGGCGGTCGCGTTCGCCGATGCCGGAGGCGTGCGGCAGAACCGCAAGCCGTGGGCTTCCTGGGCGGGGAGCGGCAAGGTGCCCAATCGCATCGAACTCGCCGGAGCGGGGCTCGGCTTGAACTGGAACACGATCGGCACCGCCGCTCAGGTGAGCGCTGCCTGGCGTCTGGGCAGCAACCCTTTGAGCGACGCCAACGGCAAGGACAGCGATGGCGCGCGCCGCATTCCGCGCTTCTGGGTTCAGCTCAACCACCGCTTCTGAGCCGGCCGGCTACTTCCTTCGGGCGAACTGCTGCCAGAGCATCAGGACGACGCCGATGCTGATGGCCGAGTCGGCGACATTGAAGGCCGGCCAGTAGTGGCGTTCGATGTGAAAGTAGAGGAAGTCCACCACCGCACCGTGGCTCAACCGGTCGATCACGTTGCCCAGGGCGCCGCCCAGCACCAGCGCCAGCGCCAGCGGCTGCAGCCGCTCGTGGGCGTGGTGTTTCATCAGCGTCAGGACCCCGGCCGAGATCACCAGCGCCAGCGCCACGAAGAACCAGCGCTGCCAGCCCGAGGCGGACGACAGAAAGCTGAAGGCGGCACCGCGGTTGAAGACGAACACCAGGTCGAAGAAGCGCGTCACCGTGACGCTCTGGCCGAGCGTTAAGGCCGACATCAGCCAGGCCTTGCTCGCCTGGTCGAGAATGACGACGGCGGCGGACAGCGCCAGCCAGAGGAAAAATCTAGGCTGCCGCACGCGTCTCGCCCTCGCCGAACAGGTTGGATGCGCAGCGGCCGCACAGTTCCGGGTGCAAGCCGGCGTGGTCGTGGCGGCCGACGTCATCGCGCCAGTGCCAGCAGCGGGGGCACTTGGCGTGCGCCGATGGCGTGACGATCACCGCTTCCGCGCCGACGTCGGCGGCTTTCACCAGCGTGGTCCTGGAGCAGATCAGGACGAAGCGCAGATCGTCGTCCAGCGCCGAGAGCAGCTCGTACTTGGCGCCGCTGGCGCGGATCTCCACCTCCGCCTGCAGCGACGAGCCGATCGCGCCGGCAGCGCGCAACTCCTCCATCGCCTTGCTGACCTCGGCGCGCACTTCGCGGATCCGCCGCCAGCGATCGAGCAGTTGCTCCTCGTCGCCTGACGCCGGCAGCCGATGCCAGGTGCTGAGCATGACGCTGTCGGCGTTGCCCAGCGCCGACCACACCTCCTCGGCGGTGAAGGCGAGCACCGGCGCCATCAGCCGGGTGACGCTCTGCAGGATGTGCCAGAGCGCGCTCTGGGCCGAGCGGCGCGGGCGCGAATCGGCGCCGGTGGTGTAGAGCCGGTCCTTGAGGATGTCGAGATAGTAGGCGCCGAGATCCTCCGAGCAGAAGTTCTGCAGCGCCTGCACCACCTTGTGGAACTCGTAGCGCTCGTAGTCGGCGCCGACCTGTTCCTGCAACTGTCGGGTCATGGCCAGCGCGTGGCGGTCGATCTCCAGCCACTGCGCGGGTGCGAGCATCTGCGTCGCCGGGTCGAAGTCGGCGGTGTTGGCGAGCAGGAAGCGCAGCGTGTTGCGGATGCGGCGGTAGGATTCGACCACCCGCTTCAGGATCTCATCGGAGATCGACAGCTCGCCCGAATAGTCGGACGAGGCGATCCACAGGCGGATGATCTCCGCCCCGAGCTTGTCGCTGATCTCCTGCGGCGGCATGCCGTTGCCCTGGGACTTGCTCCTCTTGCGGCCGTTCTCGTCGACCACGAAACCGTGGGTCAAGAGCGCCCGGTACGGGGCGCGGCCGTCGAGCGCGCAAGCGGTGAGCAGGCTGGAGTGGAACCAGCCGCGATGCTGGTCGGAGCCTTCGAGATAGAGGTCGGCCGGGAAGGTGCTCACCTCCCGGTGCGAGCCGCGCAACACGCTCCAGTGCGTGGTGCCCGAGTCGAACCAGACGTCCAGGGTGTCGCTCATCTTGCTGTAGTGGGCGGCATCCGGGCCGAGCAGTTCCTCGGCGTCGAGCTTGAACCAGGCCTCGATGCCGGAGCGCTCGACCTTCGAAGCCACCTGTTCGAGCAGCTCGGCGCTGCGCGGATGCGGCTCGCCCGTCTCGTTGTGCAGGAAGAAGGGAATCGGCACGCCCCAGTTGCGCTGGCGGGAGATGCACCAGTCGGGCCGGTTGGCGATCATCGCGGCGAGCCGCGCCTGGCCCCAGGCGGGATAGAAGCGGGTGTCGTCGATCGCGGCGAGCGCGGTCTGACGCAGCGTCGGCGTGCGCTCGCCGTCCATGCGCACGAACCACTGGGTGGTGGCGCGGTAGATCAACGGCGTCTTGTGGCGCCAGCAGTGCATGTAGCTATGGCTGATCTCGGCGGCGTCGAACAGGGCGCCGACCTCGCGCAGCCTGTCGATGATCGCGGGGGCGGCCGCCCAGATGTTCATGCCGCCGAACAGCGGCAGGCTGTCGGCGAAGCGGCCGTTGCCCAGCACCGGCGTCAGGATCTCGTCGTTGCTCATGCCCTGCGCACGGCAGGAGGCGAAGTCCTCCAGGCCGTAGGCGGGGGCGCTGTGCACGATGCCGGTGCCGGCCTCCAGGGTGACGTAGTCGCCGAGAAAAACCGGCGAGAGGCGCTCCGGGTAGAAGGGGTGGCGAAAGCGGATCAGTCCCAGTTTGGCGCCCTGGGTACGGGCCAGCACCGGACCGCCCAGACCGTAACGCAGCAGCGCCTGGGGGGCCAGGTCGCTGGCCAGGATCAGCAGGCCGCGCTCGGTATCCACCAGGTCGTAGCTGAATTCCGGGTGCACGTTCAGCGCCTGGTTCGCCGGGATCGTCCAGGGCGTCGTCGTCCAGATCACCGCATAGACCGGCTTGTCCGGCAGCGTCGCCAGAGCGAAGGCGGCTTTGATCCGGTCGCGATCGACCGCCTCGAAGCCGACGTCGATCGCCGGCGACTTCTTGTCCTGGTATTCGACCTCCGCCTCGGCCAGCGCCGAACCGCAGTCGAAACACCAGTTGACCGGCTTCAGGCCGCGATACAGCTGTCCCTGTTCGAGCATCCTGCCCAGCGCGCGGATCTCCGCCGCCTCGGTCTTGAAGGCCATGGTCAGGTAGGGGTTGTCCCACTCGCCCAGGACGCCCAGGCGGATGAAGTCGCGCTTCTGCCGCTCGATCTGCTCCGCGGCGTAGGCGCGGCACAGTTCGCGCACCCGGTCGGCGGGGATGTTCTTGCCGTGCAGCTTCTCGATCTGGTGCTCGATCGGCAGGCCGTGGCAGTCCCAGCCCGGCACGTAGGGCGCGTCGAAACCGGCCAGGGTCTTGGCGCGGACGATGATGTCCTTGAGGATCTTGTTCACCGCGTGGCCGATGTGGATGTCGCCGTTGGCGTAGGGCGGGCCGTCGTGCAGGGTGAAGCGCGGCCGTCCGCGCGCAGCTTCGCGGATCTTCTGATAGAGCCCCTGCGCCTGCCATTCCTTGATCCAGCCGGGTTCGCGTTTGGCCAGGTCGCCGCGCATCGGGAAGGGCGTGTCGGGAAGATTCAGGGTCTTGCGGTAATCAGCCATTTTGGGTATTCGCGAAGTAGGTTCGGGTGGCATCGACGTCGCGGGCGATCTGCGCCTTGAGGGCTTCCAGGCTGTCGAACTTGGCCTCGTCGCGCAGCTTGTGGAGGAAGTTGACCGCGACGTGGGCGCGATAGATCGAGCGCTCGAAATCGAGCAGATGGACTTCCAGGACGGGCTTCAGTCCATCGCCCAAGGTCGGCCGCACCCCCAGGCTGGCGGCGCCTGGCAGGGGCTCGCCCGACAGGCCGGAAACGGTGACGGCGAAGATGCCGGCGAGCGGCAGACGCTTGCGCTTCAGCTGCACGTTGGCGGTCGGGTAGCCCAGTGTGCGGCCGATCTTGTTGCCCTCGACCACCCGGCCGGCGATAGCGTAGGGCCGGCCGAGCAGGCGCGCGGCGTGTTCGATGTCGCCCGCTTCCAGGCACTCGCGCAGCGCCGAACTGGAGACGCGTTCGCCCATCCATTCGAGTGTGGGCATGGCTTCGACGCCGAAGCCGTGGCGCTGGCCGACTTCCTGCAGCAGCGCGCAGTCGCCGCTGCGGCCACGCCCGAAGCGGAAGTCGTCGCCGATGATCAGATGCCTGGCGGACAGGCCCTGCACCAGGATGCGGCGGGCGAAGTCCTCCGCGCTCAAGGAGGCGAGCGCTGCGTCGAAGCGGCAGACATAGACCCGGTCGATGCCGCACCGCTCGATTAACGCCAGCTTCTCGCGCAGGTTGGTGAGCCTCGCCGGCGCCTGGTCCGGGGCGAAGAATTCGCGCGGATGGGGTTCGAAGGTCACCAGGGCGGAGGGCAGGCCGAGCCGCCGCGCCTGCGCCGTCAGACGCGCGAGCAGCGCCTGATGGCCGCGGTGCAGACCATCGAAGTTGCCGATGGTGAGCACGCTCGGCGTTGCCGCATGTTCCGGGACTCTGCGAAAAACCAGCATGACCGCGCCAAAAAAACGCTGAGTATAGCAGCCTCGGCGGCGGCCTCAGTCAGCTCAGCGTGGACTTCGCCAGCGGCGGGTTCTTGGCGAAATAATTCTTGACGCCCTTGAATATGGCATCGGCGATCACGTCCTGGTAGGCGTCGTCGTTTAGCCGCCGCTCTTCCTCGGGATTGGAGATGAAGTCGGTTTCGACCAGGATCGAGGGAATGTCGGGCGCCTTCAGTACGGCGAAGGCCGCCTCCTCGACCCGGCCCTGGTGCAGGGGGTTGACGTCGCCCAATTGACCGAGCACGTCCCGGCCCAGCTTCATGCTGTCGTTGCTGGTGGCCGTCTGCGACAGGTCGAGCAGGGTGCGCGCGAGATAGGGGTCCTTGACCTTGAGGTCGACCCCGCCGATCAGATCGGAGGCGTTCTCGCGGCGCGCCAGCCAACGCGCCGCGGCCGACGAGGCGCCGTGCTCGGACAGCACGAAGACGCTGGAACCGTGTGCGGTCCGGTTGGTGAAGGCGTCGGCGTGCACCGAGACGAACAGGTCGGCCTGCACGCGCCGGGCCTTCTCCACGCGCTGGCCCAGGGGGATGAAGTAGTCGCCGTCGCGGGTCATGACGGTGCGCATGTTCGGTTCGGCTTCGATCCGCTTCCTGAGCCGGCGGGCGATCGACAGCACCACGTTCTTCTCGTGCGTGCCGGCCTGGCCGGTGGCGCCGGGATCCTCGCCGCCGTGTCCGGGGTCGAGCATGATGGTGACCATGCGCGCGATTTCCCCCGGATTCTCGCCCGGCTGCTGCTGCGGCAGCTTCGGCTGCTTCTGCAGCAAGGCCATCAGCGGATCGATCGGATCGGCCGGGTAGAGGTCGAGCACCAGCCGGTAGCCGTATTCGCCGACCGGCTTGAGGGTGAACACCTGAGGCTTGACCTTGCCCTTGAGGTCGACCACCAGACGCACCACGCCCGGCCGGTTGCGGCCGGCGCGGATCTGCTTGATGTAGGGATCGGCCGCGGAAATCCTGCCGGGCAGCTTGGCGAGCACCGAGTTGAACTCGACGCCTTCGAGATCCACGAGCAGACGCGCCGGATTGCTCAGTTGCTGGTAACTGAATATCAGGGGCTGGCTGTCTTCGAGCGTGATGCGGGTGTAGTCCGGTGCCGGCCAGACCCGCACCGCCATCACGCTGCTCCGGCCGATGGCGCCGGCCGCGGTACGGGTGACCAGCAGCGTCAGCGAGGCCGCCCCGAGTTTGAGCAACCCGCGCCGGGAGAGCCCGCTTGCCAGTTTCTCAGACATTTCAGGCAGTCCCGTCCGTGGCGGCTAGCCGCCACGAGTTCGGCCTCGCGTCCTCGATCGGCGATGGCCAGACGCAGCCGCAGATCGGCGGGCGGCAGGTAGTTGCCGGCGCGTTCCGGCCATTCGACGAGGCAGACTCCGTCGCCCTGGAAGTATTCATCGAGCCCGGCATCAAGGTATTCTTCCGGCTGGTTGAATCGATAGAAATCAAAGTGGTACAAGTTTAATCTAGAAATAGCATAAAGTTCAACAAAAGTATAGGTCGGACTCTTCACCCGGCCTTGGTGGCCCAGGGCGCGCAGCAGACCGCGCACCAGCGTGGTCTTGCCGGCGCCCAGATCGCCTTCGAGCGCGATCACCAGTCCGGGCGTCAGCGCGGGCGCCAGCGCGGCACCGAGCGCCAGGGTCGCCGCCTCGTCGGGAAGGCGCAGGGACAGATGGGTATCATGGTGCTCATTCCGCTCGCCGCCAGACTCTGCATGCATTCAGGTGATCCTCAGGATTGGAAACGGCTGGCCGCCCGCATCAAGGCGTGGGGCGCCGGGCTGGGCTTTTCCGCCGTCGGCATCGCCCCGGTTTCGGGCAGCGAAGCCGCGGAGGCGGGCTTGCTGGCGTGGCTCGCCGCGGGCTGCCACGGCGAAATGGATTATATGGCACGGCATGGGACCAAACGCTCGCGGCCGGCCAAACTGCTCCCGGGCACGGTCTCGGTGATCACCGCGCGGCTCGATTATTGGCCGGATGCCGCCGATGCCGGTGAAATCCTCGCCGAGCGGACGCGCGCCTACGTTTCCCGCTACGCCCTGGGTCGCGACTACCACAAGCTGATGCGCGCCCGCCTGCAGCAGCTGGCCTCACGCATCGAAGCCGAGCTCGGCCCTTTTGCGCACCGGGTG
This sequence comes from Pseudomonadota bacterium, assembly GCA_021811225.1. Lineage (GTDB taxonomy): Bacteria > Pseudomonadota > Gammaproteobacteria > Burkholderiales > Rhodocyclaceae > CAIYYX01. The sequence continues at coordinate 6,271 of JAJZPJ010000023.1, read as the reverse complement.
TTCTCCGATTCGGCGCCGGTGCTGGAAGTGGATCTGGCGGCCAGGAGCGGCCTGGGCTGGCGCGGCAAGCACAGCCTGCTGCTCACGCGCGGCGCCGGCTCGACCTTCTTCCTGGGCGAGATCTATACGTCTCTACCCTTGCCCGCCGACGCGCCGGTGTCTGCCCACTGCGGCACTTGCACTGCCTGTCTCGACGCCTGCCCGACCGGCGCGATCCTCGCCCCCTACCGGGTCGATGCGCGCCGCTGCATTTCCTATCTGACGATCGAGTCGAAGGGCAGCATCCCGGTCGAGCTTCGTCCCCTGATCGGCAACCGTGTCTATGGCTGCGACGACTGCCAGCTCTGCTGCCCGTGGAACCGCACCGCGCCGCGCACCCGCGAGGAGGATTTCGTCGTGCGCCACGGCCTCGATCGGGCCGCGCTGGTCGAGCTGTTCGCCTGGAGCGAAGCCGAATTCAGGCAGAAGATGGCCGGTTCCGCCATTCATCGGATCGGCTTCGAGCGCTGGTCGAGGAATCTCGCGGTCGGTCTGGGCAACGCCCCGAGTTCGCCGGCGGTGGTGGCGGCGCTGACCGCCCGAGTCCTGGACGGCTCGGCCCTGGTCCGGGAGCACGTGGCCTGGGCGCTGGGACGGCACGGCAGACCCCGGCCATAGCCGGTTTGCCGGCACCGGTTCGAGCCGCTATAATCCGCAGCCTCGTTGCACCGAGGCCGGCGTAGCTCAGACGGTAGAGCAGCGCATTCGTAATGCGAAGGTCGGGAGTTCGATTCTTCTCGCCGGCACCACCCTCAGAACCCCCAGGCTTGCGCACCGCAGGCCTTTTTTATGCGGGAGCAAGCATGCAGATCAAGGGCAGCGTATTCATCGTCACCGGCGGCGCTTCCGGCCTGGGCGCGGGCACCGCGCGGATGCTCGCGGCGGGCGGCGCCAAGCTGGTGATCGCCGATCTCAACAAGTCCTCGGGCGCGGCGCTGGCGGCCGAACTCGGGGCGCGCTTTCACGACACCGACGTTGCCAACGAGGCGAGCGCACAGGCGGCGGTGGACCTGGCGCTGTCGGCCTACGGCGCGGTCAACGGCCTGGTGAACTGCGCCGGCATCGCCATCGGCGAGAAGGTGCTGGGCAAGGAGGGGCCGCACGCGCTGGCGTCTTTTGCCAGGGTGATCAACATCAACCTGATCGGCAGCTTCAACATGATCCGGCTGGCGGCGGCGGCCATGAGCAAGGGCGCGCCCAACGCCGCGGGCGAGCGCGGCGTGATCGTGAACACCGCTTCGGTGGCGGCCTACGACGGCCAGATCGGCCAGGCCGCCTACTCCGCCTCGAAGGGCGGCATCGTCGGCATGACTCTGCCGATCGCGCGCGAATTGGCGCGCTTCGGCATCCGCGTCATGACCATCGCGCCGGGCATCTTCGAGACGCCGATGCTGCTCGGCATGCCGCCGGAAGTCCAGGAGGCGCTGGGCAAGATGGTGCCCTTCCCGCAGCGTCTGGGCAAGCCAGCCGAGTACGCGGCGCTGGTCAGGCAGATCGTCGAGAACGAGATGTTGAACGGCGAGGTGATCCGCCTGGACGGCGCCATCCGCATGGCGCCGAAGTAGGCGGTCTGACCCCTCCCCCCTCCGTGGCTGACGCCTGCTATCACTGCGGCTTGCCGGTGCCCGCGGGCGTCGATCTTCCGGTGACCATCGGCGGCTTGCCGCGGCGAATGTGCTGCGCCGGCTGCCAGGCGGTGGCCCAGGCCATCGTCGCCAACGGCCTGGGCGACTACTACCGCCACCGCGACGCCATGCCCGAGTCGCCGCGCGAGGCGCTGCCCCAGGCCCTGAAGGACGCCGGCCTGTTCGACCACCCCGAGGTGCAGAAGAGCTTCGTGCAGCCGGTCAATGAGCACGAACGCGAGACCTCGCTGATCCTCGAGGGCATCACCTGCGCCGCCTGCATCTGGCTGAACGAACAGCATCTGGCCAGGCAGCCGGGCGTGACCGCGGTCAGCATCAATTACGCCACCCGCCGCGCCAGCGTCCGCTGGGACGAACGGACGATCCATCTGTCGCAGATCATCGAGGCGATCGCCGCCATCGGCTATCGCGCCCACCCCTACGATCCGGCGCGCTCCGAGGTGCTGGCGCAGCGCGAGCGCCGCGCCGCCCTGTGGCGCCTGTTCGTCGCCGGTTTCGGCGCGATGCAGGTGATGATGTACGCGATACCGGCTTATCTCGCCGACCGCGGCAACATGACGCCCGACATCGCGCAACTGTTGCGCTGGGCCAGCCTGCTGCTGACCTTGCCGGTGATCCTCTATTCCGCCGCGCCGTTCTTCGCCAGCGCCTGGCGCGATCTCAAGCTTCGCCGGGTCGGCATGGACGTGCCGGTGGCGCTCGGGGTCGGCAGCGCCTTCCTCGCCAGCGCCTGGGCGACCCTGACCGCCAGCGGCGCGGTCTATTTCGATTCGGTGACGATGTTCGTGTTCTTCCTGTTGGGCGGTCGCTATCTGGAAATGATGGCCAGGCAGCGGGCCGCGCGCGGCATCGAGAGCCTGGCGCGGGCGGTGCCGGCGGTCGCCTCGCGCCTGCCGGACTACCCGCGAGCGGACGAGGTGCGCGTGGCGGTGGCGGAACTCAGTCCGGGGGACGTCGTGCTGGTGCGCCCGGGCGAAGCCATCCCGGTCGATGGCGAGGTGATCGACGGCGAGAGCGAGGCCGACGAGGCGCTGCTCACCGGCGAGAGTCTGCCGGTGGCCAAGCGTTGCGGCGACCTGGTCACCGGCGGCAGCGTGAACCTCGGCAGTCCGCTCCTGGTCCGGGTGCACCGGGTCGGCGCGGCGACGCGGATGGCGGCGATCCGGCGCCTGGTCGAACGCGCCGCCACCGAGAAGCCGCGTCTGGCCGAGTCCGCCGAGCGCATCGCCGGCCGCTTCCTCGTCGCCCTGCTCGTGCTCGCCGCCGCCGCCGGCATCTTCTGGTACTTCGTCGATCCCAGCCGCGCCCTGGGGGTGTTCGTCGCCGTCCTGGTGGTGAGCTGTCCCTGCGCCCTGTCGCTGGCCACCCCGGCGGCACTGACGGTGGCCACCGGCGCGCTCTCGAGACTGGGCGTGCTGGTGACCCGCGGCCACGCCATCGAGACCCTGGCGCGGGCCGATCACTTCGTCTTCGACAAGACCGGCACGCTGACCCAGGGCCGGTTGACGCTGATCGGGACGCTGCCGTTGTCGACCTGGTCGGCGCAGCAGGCGCTGGCGCTGGCGGCGGCGCTGGAGAGCGGTTCCGAGCACCCGATCGGGCGCGCGCTGCTCGCCGCCGCGCGAGCGCACGAATCCGCGCCTCTGCCGACGCCGCAGCAGGTGCGCGCCGTCAGCGGTCAGGGCATCGAGGCCAGGCTTTCCGGCGACTTGCTGCGCGTGGGCACCATCGCCTACGCCGGCGCCCTGCACGGCCGGCCGCTGCCCGAGGCGGCCGCCCGCTGGATCGACGGGGGCGGCAGCGTCGTCGGCCTGGCCGATGCCTCAGGCTGGCTGGCCTTGTTCCGCCTCAATGACAGCCTGCGCCCGCAGGCCGGCGCCGCGCTCGCCACCTTGCGCCGCGCCGGTCTGAAACTGTCCATCCTGAGCGGCGACAGCCCGGCCGCGGTGGCCGAACTCGCCGCCGGGCTGGGCGTCGCTGACGCCCACGGCGGCTGCTCGCCCGAGGACAAGCATCGCTTCATCAGCGAATTGCAAGACCGCGGCGACATCGTCGCGATGGCCGGCGATGGCGTCAATGACGCGCCGGTGCTGGCCCAGGCCCAGCTGTCGATCGCCATGGGCGGCGGCACCGATCTCGCCCGCAGTCAGGCAGACATCGTGCTGCTCGGCGACGACCTGCAGCAACTGGTGCGGGGCCTCGGCCTGGCGCGGCGCACGCTCGCCGTCGTGCGGCAGAACCTGGCCTGGGCCTTCATCTACAACCTGCTGGCGATCCCCCTGGCGATGGCCGGCTGGGTCACGCCCTGGATGGCCGGCATCGGCATGTCCGGCAGCTCGCTGCTGGTGGTGCTCAATGCCCTGCGCCTGCAGGGCAGGGTACGCTGATGGACATCCTGTACCTGTTGATTCCGCTCTCGGTGGTCCTGGTCTTCCTGATCGGGGTGGTCTTCTGGTGGTCGGTGAAGAGCGGGCAGTTCGACGATCTCGAAGGACCGGCTCACCGCATCCTGATGGACGACGACCGGCCGCTGGTCAAGTCGGGCGAACGCGGGCGGGACGAAGAAACTTCTTGAAACGAGCGGGCACGGGAACAACGGATATGGAAAGCTTCATCGCGGGCAAGGATGCCTCGCTCGAATCGTCGATCGCCGCCATGCAGGGCCGGCTCACGGCGCTGGGCTTCCACGTGGAGGAGCGCTCGTGGCTGAATCCGGTGGCCGGGATATGGTCGGTGCATGTCCGCGAGCGCGACTGCCCGCTGCTGTTTACCAACGGCAAGGGCGCCTCCAGGCTCGCGGCGCTGGCCAGTGCGCTGGGCGAGTTCTGCGAGCGGCTGTCGTGCAACTATTTCTGGACGCATTACTATCTGGGCGAGACGATCGCCCGGCGCGGCTTCACGCACTATCCGCGCGAGCGCTGGTTCGAGCTCGGCGACGGGGACGAGTGGCCCGACGGCCTGCTCGATCCAGGTCTGCGCCGGTTCTACAATCCGGAGAATGCGATCGACGCCGGGGCGCTGGTCGACTTCAATTCGGGCAACGTGGAGCGCGGTGTCTGCGCCCTGCCATACCTGAGGCTCTCTGACGGCGCCAGCATCTGGTTCCCGGTCAATATCATCGGCAATCTCTACGTCAGCAACGGCATGGCCGCCGGCAACACGCCGCAGGAAGCGCGCACCCAGGCCTTGTCGGAAATCTTCGAACGCCACGTCAAGTTCCGCATCATCGGCGAAGGCCTGTGTCTGCCCGAGGTGCCCGAGGCGGTGCTGGCACGCTATCCGCGCATCGCCGCAGGTGTCCGCGCGCTGCGCGCGGCGGGCTTCGGCATCCTGGTCAGGGACGCCTCGCTGGGCGGGCGATATCCGGTGATGAACGTGACCCTGCTCAATCCCGACGATCAGGGCTGCTTCGCCAGCTTCGGCGCCCACCCGCGCTTCGAGATCGCGCTGGAGCGCGCGCTGACCGAGTTGCTGCAGGGACGGGCGCTCGATGCGCTGGGCGGCTTCCCGGCACCGGGTTTCGATCTGGAAGAAATCGCCAGCGCGCCGAACATCGAGATTCATTTCGTCGATTCCAGCGGCATCGTCGGCTGGAAGTTTCTCGGCGACCGCCCCGACTTCGAATTTTGCGACTGGAATTTCAGCGACAGCACCGAGGAGGACTATCGCTGGCTGGTCGAGCGCATCCACGCCGACGGGCGCGACGTCTATGTCGCCGACTTCACCCACCTGGGCGTCTATGCCTGCCGGATTCTGGTGCCCGGCATGTCGGAAATCTATCCGGTCGATGACCTCGAGTGGGAGAACAACAGCGTCGCCAACGACCTCAGGCCGGCCATCCTGCGCCTGCCGGAATTGTCCGCTGAAGAATGCGCCGAACTGCTGACGAGCCTGAACGAACGGGATCTGGCCGACCAGCGTCCGGTGGCGGAACTGATCGGATTGGCCGCCGATGCCGGATCGGCCTGGTCGGAGCTGCGCGTGGGCGAACTCAAGACCTTGCTGGCGCTGGCGATCGGCGACGAAGAGGCAATTCGCGAAGGCTGCGAGTGGATAGGCAATTTCGAACACCTGAACGAAGGTCGTCGACGCGTCTATCGCTGCATCGAGAGCCTGCTGAACCTGGGCGACGCCGCCTCCTATGACGACGCCCTGCGGCAGCTTTACGGGGCCGGGGCGCTGCAGCAGGCGAAGGATCTGCTTGCCGCGAAGCAGCGTTTCTTCGGCCTGGATGCGCCGGGCTTGAGCCTGGCCGGCTGCGACATGCACCGACGCCTGCTCGAAGCCTATGGGAAATTGCACGCCCTGGCCCGCAGCGCCGCCGCGGCATAATTCCGCTCCCACGAGGCATAAGTTGACGCCCGTCAGGGTTTCGTTCGGGGTCGCGTAATAGCATAATAAGAATATGCTGATCTAGGGCGTATTCTCAATTGGGCGACGTGTGCCGACCAATTGAGAACACGCCCTAAACCGCCAGGGGAGATCCCCCGGCTCTGCCGGGGAGGCAGTAGAAGTTTGACATTTTCGGGAGTCCATCGAGAAACTTCCAATCGTGAGCCGCCAAGCACACGAAAGGAAATTTCAGG
>JAJZPJ010000022.1:18157-20074 GCA_021811225.1 Pseudomonadota bacterium | reverse complement strand
GTGACCCGCCGACCGTCGCAGTTGCGCAGCAAGGACTCGAGCACGATGCGCAAGGACACCGGCAGACGCGATACGCGGCCCAGCCCGGCCGCCTCGAGCGCGGCCAGCGCGTAATAGCGGGAAGATCTCCCGGAGGCGAAGCTGAAGTCCTGCAGGGCGCCGAACGAATCGTATGACATGGTGACCTCCGTATCGCGGATGAAATCGTCCGCACATGAATCAAGGATAGACCACGGCTGCCCCTGCTCCGCTGACTTTACCGGCCGCCGGCCGCGAACCCGGCTTGAGCTCCGTCCACCTGGCGCTGGGAACGTTGTCCGCGGCCAGGTCCGGACGATCCGTGCGCCGACGCACGCCGCAGGGAATCGCTCACCTGCATCGCCCGCGCAAAGTCTATGATGAGCAATCCCCCGGCGAGGAGCAGAACCATGACCACGAATCCAGCGATGATATTTCCGGCACGGTGCGGCGCATGAGCACCACGCGCACGGAACGCGATTCCATGGGCGCCGTAAAGGTGCCCGCCGACCGGCTCTGGGGCGCCCAGACCCAGCGTTCGCTGGAACACTTCGCCATTTCCTGCGAGCGCATGCCCGAGGAAATCGTGCGCGCGCTGGCCGAAGTGAAGTCCGCCTGCGCCAGGGTGAATGGCGAGCTCGGGCGTCTGCCCGGGGACAAGGCCGCGGCCATCGTTGCCGCGGCGGCGGAGGTGCTGGCCGGCCGCCACCCGCAGGAGTTCCCGCTGTCGGTGTGGCAGACGGGCTCGGGCACCCAGAGCAACATGAACATCAACGAGGTGCTGGCCAACCGCGCCTCGGAACTGCTGGGCGGCGAGCGCGGAGAGAACCGCCGCGTCCATGCCAACGACGAGGTCAATCTCGGCCAGTCGTCGAACGACGTTTTCCCCACCGCCATGCATGTCGCCGCCGTTCTCGGCATCGTCGGCGCGCTCTTGCCGGCACTGGCGCAGTTGCGCGCGACGCTGGCGGCGAAGTCCGCCGCCTTCGCCGGCATCGTCAAGATCGGCCGCACCCATCTGCAAGACGCCACGCCGCTGACCCTGGGCCAGGAGTTCTCCGGCTACGTCGCCCAGTTGGACCACGCCGGATCGCTGATCGAGTCCGCGCTGTCATCGCTCTACCCGCTGGCCATCGGCGGCACCGCGGTCGGCACCGGCCTCAACACCCATCCGGAATTCGGCGCCCGGGTCGCGGCGGAACTCGCCCGGAGAAGCGGCCTGCCCTTCGCCTCCGCCGCCAACAAGTTCGCGGCGCTGGCCGCTCACGACGGCCTGGTCGCCGCGCACGGCGCCCTCAAGACGCTCGCCGTGGCGCTGATGAAAATCGCCAACGACATCCGCTGGCTGGCTTCGGGACCGCGCTCGGGACTGGGCGAGATCGGCATTCCGGAAAACGAGCCCGGCAGCTCGATCATGCCGGGCAAGGTCAATCCGACCCAGTGCGAGGCGCTGACCATGCTCTGCTGCCAGGTCATGGGCAACGACGTCGCCGTCGGCATCGGCGGCGCCTCCGGCAGCTTCGAGCTCAACGTCTTCAAGCCGCTCATCAGCCACAACTTCCTGCAAAGCGTGCGCCTGCTCGCCGACGGCATGGCGAGCTTCGAGGCGCACTGCGTCCGGGGCATCGAGGCCCGCCGGGAACGCATCGCCGAACTGCTGGAGCGCTCGCTGATGCTGGTGACGGCGCTGGCACCGCACATCGGCTACGATCGCGCCGCGAAGATCGCCAAGCGCGCCCACCAGGACGGCAGCACGCTGCGCGAAGCGGCGCTGGCGCTGGGGCAGGTGACGGCAGAGGAGTTCGACCGCTGGGTGAGACCGGCAGAGATGGTCGGCTGTCGCTAACGCCTCAGGGCAGGTCGGAAAACGCCATCAGCGGGAAGGACAACTCGGCCGGC
>JAJZPJ010000022.1:9697-18057 GCA_021811225.1 Pseudomonadota bacterium | reverse complement strand
TCGGCCGGCGCCACCGGCTTCCGTGCGGATCGCGGAAGCCGGCCCGGCGCGCAGCCTATGCCGACCCTTGCGGCGTCTCGACGGGCACAAGCTGATCGCGGCTGATGTTGAGCCGGCGCATCTTGTCGTACAGGGTCTTGCGCGGCAGACCGATTTCCGCGCAAGCGATGCTGATGCGTCCGTTGGCTCGGCGCAGGGCCTCGACGATGAGCTGGCGCTCGAACTCATTGACCTGCTGCTCGAAGCAGAGCGACCGGGCGCGCTCCATCATGGGCGCCTCGTTCGGCCAGAACATCCCCAGCACAAAGCGCTCGGCGGCATTTTTCAATTCGCGGACATTGCCCGGCCAATCGCGACTCATCAGGTCCTGCATGAACGCCCCGGGAATGCTTCGCGGCGATTGACCGGCTGCGCTCGAAGCGTCGAAAACGAATTTCTGGAACAGCAGCGGTACGTCTTCCTGCCGCGCGCGCAGCGGCGGCAGATCGACGCTGACGACGGCGAGCCGATAGTAGAGGTCTTCGCGAAAGCCCCCCTGGGACGCCAGCTTGCGCAGGTCGACCTTGGTGCCGGCGACGATCCGGCACTGCACCGGGCGCAACTGGTTGGAGCCGAGCCGCTCGAAGGTGCGCTCCTGGAGAACGCGCAGCAGCTTCGCCTGCAGAACCATCGGCATCGTTTCGATTTCGTCGAGAAACATGGTGCCGCCGGTCGCGTATTCGATCTTTCCGACGCGACGGGCGGAGGCGCCGGTGAATGAGCCCGCTTCGTGGCCGAACACCTCGCTGTCGAACAAGGTCTCCGGCATTCCCGCGCAATTGAGTGCGACGAACGGATGCTTGCCCCGCGAACCGAAGCTGTGCAGGCTGCGTGCCGCCGACTCCTTGCCGGTGCCGGTTTCGCCCGAGATCAGCACATTGACGTCGCTGTCGGCCAGCGACAGGAGCTTGTGGCGGATTTCGCACATGGCTCTGGAGCGGCCGATGATCTGCGCTTCGATGCGTTCCGAATTGTCGCCGAGTTCCAGGGCGTCGAGATAAGCGCAGCGCGCCAGCAACGACTGCCGCACGATTTGCGCCAGCCGCTCCGACGAAAATGGCTTCTCGAGAAAATCTGCGGCACCGCCGCGCATCGCTTCGACGGCCGTCTGGACGTCGCCGTGGCCGGTGATGACGATGACCGGCAGGGCCGATTCGAGGCGCTTGAGTTCGTAGAGCAGGGACAGGCCATCGATACCCGGCAGACGGATGTCGGTGACGACGACACCGCGATAGCCGCGAGCGGCGATCTGCAGGGCCTGCTCCGCAGCCTCCAGCGGCAGCGCCGCGATGCCGGCGATCTGCAATGCCTGGACGATGCCCAATCTGACTTCCGGATCGTCTTCGACGATGATCGCCGTCGGTTCTTCGTTCATTCGAATCTCCCTGTTTCTTTTGCCAGGCGCAGCCGGACCGTGAATTCGGCGCCGCCGCCGGCTCGATTGCCCGCCTTGATGGACGCGCCGAAGCCGCGCAGGATGCCTTGCGCGATGGCCAATCCGAGCCCCAGCCCGCCGCCTTGCGGCTTGGTCGTGAAGAAGGGTTGGAACAGCCGCTCCAGGTCGGACGCCGACAGGCCGGTGCCGCTGTCGGCAACGGTCAGCTCGGCATAGCGGACGGACTCGCCGAGGGCCAGCGCTTCCACGACGAAGAAGATGTCGATGCGCTTGTCCGGGGCATCGCGCAGCGCATCGGCGGCGTTGCTGAGCAGGATCACCAGCACCTGCTGCAGGCGCCCTTTGTCGCCCATCACCGGCGGCTCGTCTTCGGGAAAGTGCACGGCGAGGGCGATCTTCTCCTGGTCGAGGCGCTGGCCCAAGAGACTGAGGGCATCGTTCAGCGCCTCAGAGGCGATGACCGGCTCGACCTTCGGCGGGGCCTTGCGCGCAAAAACCTTCAAGTCGCCGGTGATCTTTGCCATCCGGCGCACCAGCCGCGCGATCGCGGCCAGATTGCCGCGCGCCTCCTCCTCTCGCGACTGGTTCAGAAAGACGATGGCGTTATCGGAAAGGGTGTGCAGCGCCGCCAGCGGCTGATTCAGCTCGTGGGCCACTTCGGTCGCCATCTGGCCGAGCGCGGCCATTTTGCTGGCGTGCGCGAGCTCTTCGAAAGTGCTGGAGAGCTCGCTCTCGGCGCGCTGTCGTTCATCGATCTCACGCTGCAGGTTCGAATTCGCCTCGCGCAAGTCGCGCGTGCGCAGCACCACCTTCTGCTCGAGTTCGTTGTAGGCGGCCTCGAGCGCCTCCCGCGCCAGCAGCCGGTCCGCGACCGAGCGCCGGCGCTGAAGGAGAAACAGCGCCAGGGCTTCGCCCAGACCCATCAACGCCGCGAGCGCCAGCGCCATGCGATGCGCCGACCCGGCTACCGGGCGCAGATCGGAAAGGAGCAGAATCTGCCAGTCGGTTTTGGGCACCGGACTTCGGCTGAGCAGGAACTCGGTCGCACGCGATTTATTGCCCGGGCCGCCGTCGATCGGGGGCGCGTCGACCAATGAAGCCTCGCCCGCCTTGCCGACATGCACCAGACCGATCGGTTTCAGCGGGGCGGCGGCGTAGTACTGCCGCGTTTCGGTCAGATGCCGGATGGTGGCCGGCGGAAGAGGATCGAGCGATTCGAATCGCCACTTCGGCACGGAAGTCAGGAAGACGATGCCGTTGCCATCGGCGACCAGAATGGGGTCCCGTCCGCCCAACCAGGGAAGCACCAGCTTGCCCAAACTCACCTTGGTGGCGATGACGCCGATGATCCGCCCCCCGACGCTCAGCGGCCGGGAGAAGAACAGCCCGGGGGCGTGGCTGACGGTGCCGATGCCGTAGAAACGACCGGTTCTCCCCGCCTTCGCTTCGCGGAAGTAGGGCCTGAAGGCGAAGTCCTTCCCGACGAAGCTGATGTTCGTGCGCCAGTTGCTGGCTGCGAGCACCTTGCCTTGCAGATCCATCACATAGACCGCCGCCGCGTCGGCCTCCCGGTTCGCGGCCTCGAGGAAGCGGTTGGCCTGGAGCACGGCCCGGGGATCGTCCGGATGCAGGACGACCCGTTGCACCGTGCCGTTCAAGGCAATCACCGCCGGCAAATATCCGTAGCGATTCAATTCGCTGGTGAGCGCACCGACGTAGCTGTCGAGCTGGTGCCCGGCGTCCTCGCGCAGGCCGGCAACCGCCGTCTGCCAACCGAAATCGTAACCCAGCGTACCCACGATCACGATGCCCAGCACGAACAGCAAGACGTTCATCTTGAGTTGTTCGGGACGCTTGTCGATGAAGATGTTCTGTATGGCTGGCTCCTGCAAGGCGCCGGGAAAACGGAGCCGCCAGCGAGCATGCCGACTCGCCGGGCATCCGTCCAGGCATATTGATTCAAGTCGCTTCAGCCGTATGAAGGGCGAAAGTCCAGCCAACGGCCGAGCAATCCGGCGGTTTTCCGCCAGCGGTCCCCAGCCGCCCGAATTCACCCGTATTATTTCATACAATCAATACGGTAGATAATTTAATCGAGGTTTATCAGCGACATTTTCCGCGCTCTAAGCAGCATCCTTCCGGCAGACATCGGCGGTTTTCCGCCACTCGCAGCCGCCTATCCGCCAGTCGGCGCATACAGCCGACGTCGCGGGGGGCGCCGCGAGCGAGGCTCGACGAGGCCCGCTCGGACAAATATCGATAGCTGGCACCGGAGTTGCTTATAGGGTTTCCTTTGCGGGTTCCAGCGAGCCTGCCGCTATTAAAATATTTGCAACTCCGGTCCGTTCGCGGCTACCGGTCTTCCTGGAGACTAAAGTGAAAACAAACGCATCCAAAACCCTCAAGGCCACGGCGGCTGCCGTGGCGATGGCCGTGTCCGCCATGGCCGCCCACGCCGCCGCGGCACCGTCCGAACTCAAGATCGGCACGCTCTACGCCAGCAGCGGTCCCTTCGCAGTGGCCTCGCAAGGCCAGTACGAGGGTCTGAAATTCTGGGCGGCGGCGATCAACAAGTCCGGCGGCGCCTTCGTCAAGGCCTACCATAAGAAGATCCCGGTCAAGATCGTCGCCTACGACGATCAGAGTTCCACCTCGACCGCCACCACCTTGTACAACCAGCTCATCTCCCAGGACAAGGTGGATGTGCTGGTCGCCGACTTCGGCTCGGTGCTGACCTCGGTGGCCGTGCCTCTGGCGGCAGAACACCACATGCTGCTGATCGACCCGACCGGATCGGGCGCGAACTTCTTCACCAAGAAGACCGACTATCTCGCCGACGTGAGCATTCCCTCCTCCACCGTCTGGCCGGTGCCGCTCGCCAACTATCTGCTGCAGCAGAAGATCAAGCGCGTCGCCATCATCTATGGCGCCAACGACTTCGACGCCTCGCAGGCGGGCACCCTGAAAGACGTGCTGGGCAAGGGCGGCGTCACCCCGGTGTATTACCACGGCGTACCCACCACCGAGTCCAACTACACCGTCTTGCTGCACACCATCGCCGCGACCAAGCCCGACGCGGTGCTGGAGTTCGGCTACGCGCCCAACGACATCGCTTTCCTGCGCTCGTTGGCGCAAAGCGGGCTGCACTTCAACATGACCTTCAGCATCTTCCCCGGCCAGCTGATCGACCTGATGACCAAGAACGTCGGCGCCAAGGGACTGGCGTACACCTACACCTACCCGACGCCGCCGCTGGTGAAGTACGCCAAGGTGAGCTACGGCATGAACACGGCGGACTTCGTCAAGGCGTTCAACGCCGCCGAGCACAAGCAACCCAACTTCCTGGATTCGGCCGGCTACAACACCGGATTGATCGTCCAGCACATGCTCGATACCGCGCCGAAGTTCACGCAACTCGACTTCCACCAGGCCCTGATGGACATCTCGGGCAAGACCACCACCCTGCTCGGCCCCTTCAAGATCAACGAGAACGGCGCCCAGCTCGGCCAACCCTTCCCCGTGGCCCAGATCGTTCCCGAGGGCAGCGGCACCAAGTTCGTCGTGGTCTATCCGCAGGACAAGGCCACCGGCAAAGCGGTCTATCCGGCACCCAAGCAATAATCCGCTGCCCCGGCCGCGGCGTCCATGACGGCGCCGCGGCCGGGGCATTCCGAAGGGATGCGAGGAGGGGTCCGTGGAACTGCTCGAATATGCCATCGTCGGTGGCATTCTGTACGGCGTATTTTTCAGTCTGGTCGGCATCGGGCTGAACCTGATTTTCGGCGTCATGCGCATCATCAATCTCGCGCATGGGCAATTCATCGTCCTCGGCGGCTACGTCGCCTGGCTGGTGTCGCGCCACTTCGGCTTCAACCCGCTGTGGAGCATTCCGCTGTCGGTCGCCGGGGCCATCGTCGTCGGCTGGCCGCTGTATGCGGCGGTGGTACCGCGCCTGCAGCGCAGCGACGACCCGGAGATGCTGTCCTTCATCCTGTTCTTCGGCATCGGCCAGATGATCGAGGCGCTGACCGGGATGGCCTTCGGCGCCGACCAGCGTTCGCTGCCGAGCGAGGCGCTGGGCAGCGGCAACATCGGCGTGCTCGGCCAGCAGTTTCCCGATAGCTGGTGGATCGCCGCGGCGGTGAGCGTGAGCTGCATTCTCGCGCTCTACGGCTACTTCTCGCACACCCGGCTCGGCTATGCGACGCGGGCGATCATGGCCGATCGCGACGAAGCGCTGGCCACCGGCATCAGCGTCGATCGGGTGTCGGCCATCGCCTTCGTCGCGGGTCTCGCGCTGGCCGGAATCGCCGGGATGTTCGTGCCCTACCTGCTGGGCTCGGTATCGCCCGATCTGGGCGGCGAACTGACCACCACCTCGTTCGCCATCGTCATCATCGGCTCCCTGGGCAACCCGCTGGGCACGGTGATCGGCGGATTGGTGTTCGGCCTGGGAACCATGCTGATGCAGACCTATTACTCATCCTGGTCCAACGTCGTGCCCTACGCGCTGCTGCTCATCATCGTTCTGATCCGGCCATCCGGCCTGCTCGGCAAGGAGGCGCGCCATGCCTGACGACTCGCTGTTGCACAAGCTGCGCCCGGGCGCCCTGGTCCTGGCCCTGCTGGCGGCCGGCTTTCTGCTGCTGCCGCACATGTACGGCAACCAGTCGCTGCTGTTTACCCTGATGACCTTCATCGTGCTGACTCAGGGGCTGAACCTGCTCTACGGCTTCACCGGCTACCTGCCCTTCGGCTATGTCGGCTTCTTCGGCTGCGGCGCTTACGCCACTTCCTTGCTGGTGCTGCACGCGCACTTGCCGGTGCTGGCCTGCGTGGCCGGCGGCGGACTGGCCGCGGTGCTGATGGCGCTGGTCCTGGGGCCGCTGCTGCGCCTGTCGGGCGCGTACTTCTCCATCGCCAGTCTGGCGGCGTCGCAGATCCTCTACTTCGTCGTGTCCAACACCAATCTGGCCGACATCACCGGCGGGCCTTACGGCCTGAAGATCGAACGGGTCTTCGCGCCCGACGCGAGCTATCTGGCGATGCTGGCGGTGCTGCTCCTGACGTCGGGATTGGCGGCCTATTTCCGCAGCTCGCGCTTCGGCATGGAGCTGCGGGCCATGAAGCAGGATCCGACCAGCGCCGCCATGGCCGGCATCGACGTGGTGCGCGAGCGCCTCATCGTCTGGCTGGTGTCGGCCTTGGTGGCCGGCCTGGCCGGCGGCGTGTATGCCTGGAACCTCTCGGTGTTCTACCCGGATGCGGTATTCACGCTGCAGATCTCGGTGTTCGCCATCGTCTTCGCGCTGTTCGGCGGCGTCGGCACCGTCATCGGCCCCATCGTCGGCGCGGCGGTGCTCTACACCCTGTATTCGGCCATCGGCATTTCTTCGCCGCAGTATTTTCAATTGATCTACGGCGCCCTGATCGTGTTGCTGGTGCTGTTCCTGCCCGGCGGCATCCTCTCCCTATTCACGCGCAGAGGTATCCGTGTCTTCTGAAGCCCAAGCCCTGCTCCGCCTGAGCGGCGTACGCAAGCATTTCGGCGGCCTGGTGGTGCTGAACGACGTCGGCTTCAGCGTCGCCCCCGGCGAAATCGTCGGCCTGGTCGGCCCCAATGGCTCGGGCAAGACCACCGCCATCAACGTGATCTCCGGCCTGTTTCGTGCCGACGCCGGCCTCGTCTCCTTCGCCGGACAGGACATCAACAGGCTGCCGATGTTCCGCCGCGCGCAGCTCGGCATCAACCGAAGCTTTCAGGTGCCCAAGGTGTTCCGCGACATGACGGTGCGCGAAAACATCGAGGTCGCCGCGCACTGCGGCAGCAAGCGGAACACCGACGTCGACGCCATCCTCGATGATCTCGATCTCGCGGCGCTGGCCGAGAAGCCGGCGGGATCGCTGACGGTCAACCAGCAGAAGCTGCTGGACCTGGGCCGGGCCCTGGCCACCGGGCCCAAGCTGCTGCTGGTCGATGAAATCGGCGCCGGCCTGAACCCGGCGGAACTCAACGGCATCGCCGCACTGCTGCAGAATCTGGCGGCGCGGGGCATCGCGCTGATCGTGGTCGAACACCTGCTGGACTTCCTCAACCGCATCACCGCCCGCGTGATCGTCCTCGGCGCCGGACGCATGCTGTTCGAGGGCTCGCTGGATGCGGCTTCACGCGACCCGGAAGTCGTCGCCGCCTTCTTTGGGAGCTAGGAAAATGGCATTGCTCGAACTGCAGGGCGTGGAATCCGGCTACGGTCCGATGCAGATACTCTGGGGCATCGACATGGAGGTGTCGGCCGGCGAGACCGTGCTGCTGCTCGGCGCCAACAGCGCCGGCAAGACCACCTTGCTGCGCACCCTGATCGGTCTGCTGCCCTGCGCGCGCGGCAGCATCCGCTTCGAGGGCGAGCGCATCGATGCGCTGCCGCCCGATCAGCGCATCCGCCGGGGCATCGCCTTCATGTCCGAACTCGGCGTGTTTCCCTCGCTGTCGATCGACGAGAACATCGCGCTCGGCGGTTATTTCCTGCGCGATGCCGAGGTGAGAAGGCGCAAGACCCGGCTGTTCGACCTCTTCCCCGCGCTGGCCGCCAAGCGGCGCGATGCTGCGGGTACGCTGTCGGGCGGCCAGCGCAAAATGCTGGGCATCGCCAAGGTGCTGGTCGCCGAACCGAAACTGCTGCTGATGGACGAACCCTCTTCGGGATTGGCGCCGGTGTTCGTCAAGCAGGTGATCGAGGTGCTGAAGACCACCATCGGCGGCGGCACCTCGCTGCTCATCGCCGAGCAGAACGTGGCCTTTCTGGCGCTGGCCACGCGCGGCTACCTGATCGACCACGGCAAGGTCAGGCTCTCGGGCACGCGCGCGGAACTCGAATCCAGCGATACCGTGCGCGAGACCTATTTCGGCCTCTGACCGACGGGCAGA